>NYZG01000395.1 GCA_002687025.1 Candidatus Poribacteria bacterium | reverse complement strand
TCCCGCTTCTGTTCGGCATTCTCTCCGACCGGTCGGGCCGTCGCAAGCCGTGGATCATGTGGGGGTTCCTGCTGTCGAGTGTCGCGACGGCCCTGTACCTGGTGAGCCACACGTATTGGCAGCTCGTCGGCGTGACGTTCCTCACGGCGGTGGCGTTCATCGCGTACAACCTGAACGTGAACGCGCTCGTGACGACGACGCTGCACGACAAGGCGCGCGGCAGCCAATACGGCCAGTACCGCGTGTCGGGCAGCATCGGCTTCGGGCTGGCCAATTTCGCCCTCATCCCGCTCGTAGCGCTCGACAAGACGTACTCGGCGACGTTCCTCACGGGCGCGGCGATCTACCTCGGCTGTCTTGTCGTGACGTTCGTGGGCATCCGGGAGAAACCCGTGCCTCGCGAGGGTGGGTCTCAGTGGGGCGGATGGCGTGAGGTGCTGCGTGAACGCAACCTGGTCATCCTGTACGCGTGCCTTGCCGTCAGCTCGATCGGCACGTCGATGGGCTTCCAGTTCCTCTCGAATCACCTGGACGAGACGTTCCACCTGTCAAAGACGTGGATCGGGCGTATCGTGGGTCTGGCCTCGGTGCTGGAGATCCCCGCGCTCATCGGTCTCGGCTGGGCGTCCGACCGCTGGGGCCGTAAGCCGATCCTGGTGCTGGCGTTCATCATGGGCGGGCTGCGCTGGAGCCTCATCGGGCTAGCGCCGTCGTTGGGTTGGGTCGTCGCGGCGCAGTTCCTCTGGGGCATGGGTTTCGCGGGATACACCGTCGGGATCGCGCTGATCACAGACCTCGTGCGGCCTGCCGCGCGGGGCAGCGCCTTGGGCATGTTGCAGCTCTCCTGGGCGTTCGGGAGCATCCTCGGCCCGCCGCTGGGGGGATACGTGGCGGAGCACATCGGTCTGCCGATCGTGTTTCGCATCGGCGGCGCCTTCGCGATCGTGGGCGGCATCGGGCTGTTCGCGCTGCTGCGTCCACCGGATGTCGCGGAGGCCCAGCCGTGACGGGACGCCAGACCAGATGCCCGGGATACCAACGCCGTTAGGAGAGCGTCGCTTTGTCGCTGCTCGCATCTCAGCCGACCGATCACGGGCCGCCGGGGTCGGTGTGGCGATCGCGCGACTTCCGCACGTGCTGGATGTTGTCGGCCACGTTCGGGATCGCGTGGGGTGTTCTGTGGCCGCTCCGCAACCTGTATTTCCGCGATCCAGCGGTCGGGCTAAGCCTACAGCAGGTCGGCTGGCTGGGCTTCGTCCGGTCGGCGACCATGGCGTCGCTGCCCGTGCTAGTCGGGATTCTGTCGGACGGCTCAGGTCGCCGGAAGCCGTGGATCGTGTGGGGATTCGCGCTGTCCAGCGTCAGCGCGGCCCTGTATCTGACCGCCCACGGTTTCTGGTCACTCGCCGTGGTGACGTTCGTCAACGCGCTCGCGTTCGTCGCCTACAACCTGAACGTGAACGCGCTCGTCACCACCACGCTACACGACCACGCCCGAGGGAAGCAGTTCGGCTTCTTCCGGGTGTCGGGCAGCATCGGGTATGCGGTAGCGAACTTCGTCGTGATCCCGTTTGTCGCGCTCGACCCGACGTACGCCGCGACGTTCCTCGCCGGGGCGGTCATCTACCTGACGTGCATGATCATCGCGCTTGTGCGCGTGCGCGAGGCGCCGGCCAGGGAAGGCGCGCCGTCTCACTGGGGCGCATGGCGTGAGGTGCTGGCCGAGCGCAACCTGGTCGTGCTGTACGTGTTCATGGCGGTCAGTTCCATTGGCACGTCGATGGGCATGCAGTTCATGGCGAACCACCTCGACGAGACGTTTCACCTGTCGAAGCCTTGGATCGGCCGCGTGATCGGCCTGGCGGCGGTGATCGAGATCCCGGCGCTCATCCTGCTGGGGCGCGCGTCCGATCGGTGGGGTCGCAAGCCGGTGCTCGTGTTCGCGTTCATCGTGGGCGGCGTGCGATGGATCCTCGTCGGCATGGCTCCACACGTAGGGTGGGTGGCCGTGGCACAGGTGATGTGGGGGCTCGGGTTCGCTGGGTATACCGTGAGCGTAGCGCTCATCACGGACCTCGTGAAACCCGCGGCCCGCGGGAGCGCGATGGGCATGCTGCAGCTCTCCTGGGCGTTTGGGAGCATCATCGGCCCGCCGATCGGCGGCTATATCGCACAGAACATCGGGCTGCCCGTGGTGTTCCGCGTCGGGGGCGGGTTCGCGATCCTGGGGGGCATCGGGCTTCTGTTCATGCTGCGCGCGCCGGACGCGGCCGGAGACACGGTCTGACCCGTGGTCCCGGGCGCCGTCGCTGGCCGCGGGTCCACGCTCGCTAGGAGGGCATCGGCTTGTCCGCGTCCGAAGCACGGCCGACGGAAGGGCAGCCACCGGGGTCGGGTTGGAACTCACGCGAGTTCCGCACGTGCTGGTTCCTTACCGTCGCGCTGGGGACGGCGGCGGGGATCGTGTGGCCGCTGAGAAGCCTCTACTACCGGGCGCCGTGGGTCGGCCTGAGCCTGCAGCAGATCGGATGGCTGGGCTTCGTCGGCTCGGCGACGACATCCACGCTGCCGCTGCTCGTCGGCGTCCTCTCGGACAGGTCCGGCCGGCGCAAGCCCTGGATCGTGGGTGGACTCGCGCTTGCGAGCGTCACCTCGGCGCTGTATCTCGTGTCACACAGCTTTTGGCCCCTCGTGTTCGTGACGTTCTGCACGTCCGCGACGATGGTGGCGTACGGCCTCAACCTGGGCGCCCTCGTCACGACCACGTTGCACGACAGCGCGCGAGGCAAGCAGTACGGGCTTTACCGCGTGTCCGGCAGCATCGGGTTCGCCGTTACGAGCCTCGGGCTTCTTCCGATCGTGGCCCTTGACACTTCATACGCCGCCACGTTTTTGGCGGGGGCTGTCATATACGTCGTGTGCAGCGTGGTGGCCCGTGTGCGACTCCCTGATGCGGGCGCGCCAGGCGCCGAGACGTCCCGATGGGACGCGTGGCGCGAAGTGCTAGCTGAGCGCAATCTCGTCGTCTTGTACGTCTGCATGGCGGTGGGCGCGGTGGGCGGGTCGATGGGCATGCAGTTCATGGCGAACCACCTCGACGAGACGTTCAGCCTGTCGAAGGCGTGGATCGGCCGAATGATGGGCATGGCCGCGGTGATCGAGATCCCCGCCATCCTCCTGCTAGGGCGCGCGTCGGATCGGTTGGGACGGAAGCCCATCCTCGTCTTCGCGTTCATCGCGGGCGGAGTGCGATGGGGGCTGGTCGGCGTCGCGCCGAACCTGGCGTGGATCGCGGTGGCTCAGGCGATGTGGGGGCTCGGATTGGCCGGGACCATCGTCAGCGTGGCGCTCATCACGGACCTCGTGAAGGCCGATGCTCGCGGAACCGCCATGGGGATGCTTCAGCTGTCGTCGGCGATGGGCAGCATCATCGGCCCGCCCATCGGCGGGTACATAGCGCAGAACATCGGTCTGCCGATCGTGTTCCGTATCGGCGGCGGGTTCTCGATTCTCGCCGGTTTGGGACTTCTGCTGATGCTGCGCCCGCCGGCCTCGGAAGATCAGCCCGCGTCGCCGGCCTGACCTGAGCCGCGAGGCGCGGGCATCGGCCCTGCGAACGCCGTCGATGGCGTGAATCCTGAGCTGTCGTCGGCGACCACGTGGTTCCTCAGTCGGCCGATGCCCTCGATGTCCACCTCCGTGACATCACCCGGCACGAGGTAGATCGGTGGGTCCATGAAGTGGCCGACGCCCCCGGGCGTGCCGGTCATGATGACCGTGCCGGGCAGTAGCGTCATGTTGTGGGACAGGTACGAGATGAGCGTAGGCACGTCGAAGATCAGGTGACGCGTGTTCGACGACTGCATCGCCTCGCCGTTGAGGATCAGACGTATGTCGAGGCCGGACGGGTCGAGACCGGTGGCGGCGTAGGGCCCCAGCGGGCAAAACGTGTCGAACGACTTGCCGCGCACCCACTGGCCGTTGGGGGCCTCGAGTTGGGCGTCGCGCGCGCTGACGTCGTGGCCGCAAGTGTAGAAGCCGACGTAGTCTAGGGCGTTAGCGGGAGTGACGTCGCGCGCCTCGTGGCCGATGACGACGGCGAACTCGGCCTCGTAATCCACCTGCGCGGGGGCCATGCGTGGGATGACGATGGCGTCTTCGTGCCCGACGACCGACGCCGGGAACTTCACGAACACGGTCGGCTCGGTGGGTTGCGGGCTAAGCGGCGCGCCCGAGGCGGCATTGGCGGCGTTAATCTCGTCGAGGTGGTCCTGATAGTTCAGCCCGATGGCCAGCACCTGCGGCGGGCGACCCACCGGTGAGACGATCATCCCCGGCTCCGCCTGGAACGGCTCGCCGCCGCCCGGATCGTCGAAGGCGGCCATGAGCGCGGGGTAGTACGCGGGATCGTGCTCCGGGGGCAGTTGGGCGAGGAGCGTGCCGGAGGCGCGGCCGTCGTCGTCCGACCGTTCGACGGTCCCCCAAGTTGGAACGCCATCGTCGCCCAGGAATCGAACGAACGTGCCCATCGTCTGCTGCTTGCCTCGGTTAGTCTGATCGGGTCGGCCGGACGGCGAGTATAGAATCGTGCCGATCGGCTGTCAACGCCCATCCCGTGGGGATGTCCGACCACGGCGCCGCTTGACCCGACGGGCCCGGCCGCGTACTGTTGCTCTCGTACGGAGCACACGCTCATCACGGCGCGGACAGGCATGTGCCGCGCGTTCGCTTTTCACACCAAAGCGGAATCCAATATGCAGAGACGGATGATTCTGGGTATCACACTGGCGGCCGGGCTGGCGGCGTCGCCCGCATTCGCGGTGACCTTCCAACACACCGGCGACGACGGCTGGATCGAACAGTGGCTCTCGATGGAAGTCGTCATGAACAACGGCGGGTTCAACGCCTCCGGGTTGATCGACTTCATCTCCGACGGCACCGACGGCGACATCACCCACGAGAGCGTGACCACCGCGAAGGGGCTCAGGAAGCTCGAAACTGCGGAGGTCAAACTCGACGACAAGTACTCCGACTTCGGTATGGGCGACGACGGCGTGTGGGATTGGGAAGTCGTCGCGATCGACACCAACGACGGCGACAACATGGCAACGTCGTGGGGGCTCGCCGCGGGCAGCGACGACATCGAGTGGCACGGCATCATCGTGCTGGAATCCTCGAAGGCCCGTAGCGCGACGATGCACCCCGCCCACGACGACTGGGCGCAGATCTGGATCAACGGCGAGCAGGTCTATGACAACAGCGCCTGGACCGGCGGCGTTCGCACCGTCACGCGGCCCACGGATGTCGACCTGGAATCGGGAGACAATATCCTCCTGTTCAAGTGCGGCGAGTCGGGCGGGTCCGCGTACGTGAACCTGCACTTCGAGGACACCGAAAGCGACATCGATATCGTCCCAACCGAGGACGGCGAGTTCTGGAGGTACGCCGGCGGCCTCGCCGTCGAGGCGCAGGACAAGGCCGCGACCACGTGGGGCGGGCTGAAGGCGCGCTGACTCGGCCACCCGCAATCGCATCGCCGCCGGGACGGCTTGCGACTCCGGCGGCGAGCGTGTTACCGTTCTGTTGGCCGGCTTGCGCCGGCAGGATGGGGAGCATCTGCGGCCCCGCCAATGTCCACGCAACCGCTCTCAGGGGGTTTTCATGCGCAACAGCACGATCTTTATTCTCGCACTGGCGGCGATCTTCGCCGTCTCGCCCGCTTTCGCCGTCAACTTCCAGCACACCGGTGACGACGAATGGATCGAGCAGTGGCTGTCCATGGAAGTCGTCATGAACAACGGGGGCTTCGCCGCCTCAGCGCAGATCGACTTCATCTCCGAGGGCACCGACGGCGATCTGACGCACGAGGACGTGTCGACGACGAAGGGCCTCGCGAAACTCGCCAATGCCGAGGTGAAACTCGACAAGAAGTACTCCGGCGAGGGTATGGGTGAGGACGGCGTCTGGGACTGGGAAGTCGTCACGATAGACACCCTCAACGGCGACAACATGGCGACGTCATGGGGTCTGAACGCCGGCAGTGACAACATCGACTGGCACGGAATCCTCATACTGAAGTCCTCGAAGGCCCGCAGCGCGACGATGCACCCCGCGCACGACGATCACGCGCAGATCTGGATCAACGGCGAACAGGTGTATGACAACTCCGCGTGGACCGGCGGCGTGCGCATCGTGACGACACCGACGGAGGTGGATTTCGTGCAGGGCGACAACGTCCTTCTCTTCAAGTGCGGCGAGTCGGGCGGATCGGCCTACGTCAATCTGCACTTCGAGAACAGCGAAAGCGACATGGACATCGTCCCGACCGAGGACGGTGAGTTCTGGAAGTACACCAGCCTCGCCGTCGGGGCACAGGACAAGGCCGCGACCACGTGGGGTGGCTTGAAGGCCCGCTAGCCTTCCGCACGGACAGTTCTCTCGACGCCCGACGCCGTGCGGCCCCTTGCGGCCCGCACGGCGTTGTGCTATGGTTCCGCACTTGCTGGCTTACGCTGGCAGGATGGGGAGCATCGGCCGCCCTGGCCGATCGCCCCGAAATGCACACATCGGATAGTGGGGGGATTGCATGCACAAACGCATGATATTCAGTCTGACACTGGTGGCGACCGTCGCCATCTCGCCCGCCTTCGCAGCGACGTTCCAGAACACCGCGTCAGATGTCTGGATCGCCAAGTGGTTCTCCATGGAGAACGTCATGAACAACGGGGGCTTCGCGGTCTCCGGTGGCATCGACTACTTCTCCGAGGGCACCGGCGGGGACATCACCCACGAACTCGTGTCCACCACCAAGGGCCTCCGCGAGCTGAGCCGCGCGGAAGTCAAGCTGGACAAGGCGCACTCGGCCCTGGAGATGGGCGAGGATGGCGTGTGGGACTGGGAAGTGGTCGACATCGACGTCGATGACAGCCGCAACATGTCGTCGAGTTGGGGTCTCAACGACCAGTCGAACTTCACGTGGCACGGCATCATCGTGCTGAAGGCGCCATCGGCGCGGTCCACGACGATGCACCCGGCCCACGACGATTACGCGCAGATCTGGATCAACGGCGAACCAGTCTACGACAACGATCAGTGGACAGGCGGCGTCAAGACGGTCACGCAGCCGACTGACGTCGATCTCGTCCAAGGCGACAACGTGCTGCTGTTCAAGTGCGGCGAGGCCGGTGGTGACGACTACGTCAACCTGCACTTCGAGGACAGCGACAGCGACCTCGACATCGTCCCGACCATGGAGGGCGAGTTCTGGATCTACGCCGGCCTGGCGGTGGAGGCGAAGGACAAGGTCAGCGCCACTTGGGCCGGCCTGAAGGCGCGGTAACGCGCCGAATGCGATGTCGGCCCGCTCTACGAGGCCCCTTGTGGCCTCCAAAGGGCGGTGCTATTATTGGCACCTTGTCGGCTGCGGCTGGCGAGGCAGGGGGTGGCGGCCCGCCGCGTGGCGGCGCATGGTTCGATCACCCGGGCTCTCACAGGGAGAAACGCACGATATGAAGAGGACTTGGCTCATTGTCAGCGCGTTGGCGCTGAGTTTGGTCGTGAGCGGCGCGGTCGCTCAGGACTGGCAGGGCAGCGGCGACGACGCCTGGGTCGAAGGCTGGCTCGGCCTTGAGATCATCGAGAACAACGGTGGATTCGCGGCCTCCGCGCTGGTCGACTTCATCAGCGAAGGCACCGGCGGCTCGCACACGCACGAGACCGTGTCGACGCAGGGCGGCGTCCGCGCCACGCAGTCGATGGTTGTCGCGCTGGCCGACTACGGCGGCGACCACACGTGGAAGCCGATCACGATCGACACGAACGACGGCGACAACATGGCAACGTCGTGGGGTCTCCCGGCTGGGGCGGACGACATCGAGTGGTACGGCATCATCATAGCGGCCTCGCCCTCGGCGCAGACCGTTACGATGCATCCGGCGCACGATGACCACCTGCAGATCTGGCTCAACGGCGCGCAGGTCTATGACAACAGCGCGTGGACCGGCGGCGTCCGCACCGTCACCACGCCGACGGACATCGACATGAACAAGGGCGGCAACGTCATGCTGTTCAAGTGCGGTGAGTCCGGCGGCTCGGCATACGTCAACGTGTTCTTTGCCGCCGACAACCTCGAGATCTCGCCGACTGTCGACGGTCAGTTCTTCGAGGTTCTCGACCTGGTCGGCGTCGAGGCCAAGGGCAAGTCCAGCGTGACGTGGGGCGGACTGAAGGCCGCTCGCTAGGCATCGCGCACGACAGTTCGGAAGAGGGCCTGTCTTCGGACAGGCCCTCTTCGCGTAGTGCGCTCGGCATGGACACGGGCCTGGAGGTGTAAGTCCTCCCGGCACTTGACCATAGGACCCGAAGGGAAGCGCAAGGGCGGAAGGGCGAC
>NYZG01000394.1 GCA_002687025.1 Candidatus Poribacteria bacterium | reverse complement strand
TAGCCAGGATCTGATACGCCGGGCGAAAGACGCCGAGCCGGAGCCGCCGTCGTGGCTGCCGGACGACGTGCGCGACATCTTGCGGAGCAGCCTGCGGACGGACCCGTTCGCGCGATTCCGGGACATGGCGGAGATGCGGGACGCCGTTGAGCAGACCCTGATGTCCTCGTACGAGCGCGCGGTGCGGGACAGCCCTTCGGACGGCTCCGGGGACGGTCTGGCCGGCGACCCTGTCGAGCCCCTTCGGGGCGCCCTCCGCATCCCACGGGCCGCGGCTGTCAGCATAGAGCGGTGCGTATTCCAGCAACGCCAGCAGGAGAACCGCGCGTCGGAGGCGGCGAAGGCGGCGCAGCTAGCGGATGAACTCGCGCGGTCGCTGATGGAGCACGTCCGGCACGACGACTCACCGAGGGTGGCGAACGCCCTGAAGCAGATGCGCGAGGCGGAGATCGCGCCGGAGCCCGTGCTGGAGCTCGTCAGGGCGCTGTGGCGTCAGCTGAGCGGCCCGTCGTACTCGCCGCGTGTGGTGCCACCGGCCGCATCGATGGCGCCCGAGGCGCCATCAGACGACGAGGACGGTGGAGCCGCCCTGGGCGAGGCCGTGGACGACGAGAGCACAGCTCTCCGACTCAAGGCGGAGGGCAAGCAGCACGAGTTGGACCGGAAGTGGCGACGCGCGCGGTCCATGTACCGGCGTAGCGCGAAGGCGTACGAGCACAGGGCGCAGGCGCAACGGCGTGAAGGCGCGACGGCCAAGGCCGCGCGTCTGTACCAGAGCGCCGGCGAGTGCTTCGGGCTGGCCGGGGACACGCGGCGTTCCCACGCTAGCTACGGCCAGGCCGCGTCGTGCTGGATGGATAGGGCCGAGCACTACCGCGAGACGGAGAAGTGGGAGCACGCAGCCGAGTCACACAGGTTCGCCGCGCGCGCCTACGATCAGGCCGAGCGTAAGGGGGAAGCGGAGAGGGAGTATCTCGCCGCCGCCGACCTCCTTTACAAGCGCGCGCGCAACGCATACGAACGACACGCGTACGAGGACGCTGCTGAGCTGTGTCAGCGGGCGGCGCGGCTGGCTTCTGGATCAAGTAAGTGGCGGTTGGCGGAGGAGGTGCGACACCTGCTGCACGCCGCGCGGAACGCATGGTCGTGAGCGGGCCGTCAATCCGCCAGGTCGGCCGCCTCGGCTGCCCGGATCGCCGCGAGCAGATCTTCTGGCGAAGCGGCTCGCAGCACCTGCTGCCTGACGTGGCGCTGCGCGAACAGCCTACTTATCCGGCTTAGCAGCAGAAGGTAGGCGGCATCCGAGCCCTCTTCGGCGACGATCATGCATACGATGTGCACGGGCTCGTCGTCGATCGACTCGAAGTCGATCCCGGCGCGGGAGACTCCCAGGCAGCACGATAGGCCCGTCGCGGCGCCGCTCTGAGCGTGCGGTATCGCCACGCCTCTCCCGACGCCAGTCGATAGCAGGAACTCACGCTCGATCACGCTTTCGACGTAACCCGCGACATCGGCCAGGGGGCCATGGTCTCCCGCGAGCTGGGCGAGTTCGCGAATGGCGGCCTGCTTGTCGCCGCTCTGAAGATCCAACGTGATGCGCGATACGTTGAGAGCTTCGGAGAGTTCCATAGCGCCTCATTCGTCGTGGGTCAGCCGACGCGGCTGACTACCTGCAAGCGGGCCAGGGCGCGGGCGAGCGCGGCCTCCGCGCGGGCGGAGTCGATGTTCGAAGCCGGGTCACGTAACCGTTCGGCCGCTCTGCGTTTTGACTCCGCGGCGCGGTCGGCATCAATGTCCTCGGCCCACTCGGCGGCGTCGGCGAGAACCGAGACGCCGTCGCGCCGGACTTCTATCACGCCGCCGCTAACGGAGAGGTACCTGCGGGACGGCGCCCCGTTGTCGCCTACCGACACGCGGGCCTCGCCAACCTCGAGCGAGCTCACCACCGGCGCGTGGCGGGCGAGCACCTCGAACGGGCCGGCCGGGGTGGGTACACGAATGCCCACGACGGCCTCCTCGAGAAGGATCCCGTCCGGCGTGGCGACGCGTAGCGCGAACGATGTGGAATAGAGCATCTACAGACGCCTCTCGCATCCGTCGGGGCCGCGGGACGAACTGGCGTGCCTACGCAGGCTGGCGTGCCTTCTCCATCGCTTCCTCGATCGCGCCCACCATGTACAGAGCTTGCTCTGGCACATCATCGCATTCGCCGTCGACGATCATGCGCGCGCCGCGTACGGTGTCGTCGACGGACACATACCGGCCCGGAACCGTCGAGCCCGGAACCGTGAAGAACGGCTGGGTGAGGAACATCTGCAGACGCCGCGCGCGTCCGACGTACTGCCTGTCCTCCTCGGACAGCTCCTCAATCCCCAGAATGGCGATGATGTCTCGCAGGTTCTCGTAGCGCTGCAGTATTTCCTGGGTCTCCCGCGCCGTATCGTAGTGTTCCTGCCCGACGACGTGCGGATCCAGTATTCGGGATGTGGAAGCCAAGGGGTCGATGGCCGGGTAGCGCGCCTGCTCCGCGATGCTGCGTTCCAGGCGAGTGACGGCGTCGAGGTGCGCGAATGTCGTCACCGGCGCGGGATCGGTGTAGTCGTCAGCCGGGACGAACACGGCCTGGACCGACGTGATCGACCCCTCGCGAGTCGAGGTGATGCGATCCTGGAGCTGGCCCATCTCGGTCGCCAGTGTTGGCTGGTAACCGACCGCGGAGGGCATACGCCCCAGCAGCGCGGACACCTCGGAGCCGGCCTGGGTGAACCGGAAGATGTTGTCGATGAAGAGGAGCACGTCGAGGCCACCCTGGTCCCGGAAGTACTCCGCGACGGTCACGCCGGCCAGCCCAACGCGCAGCCTTGCGCCAGGCGGCTCATTCATCTGTCCGTACACGAGCGACGCGCGCTCCAGCACCCCGGATTCGGCCATCTCGAGGTACATGTCGTTGCCTTCGCGACTCCGTTCGCCGACTCCCGTGAATACGGAGTAGCCGCCGTGTTCGGTCGCGACGTTGTGGATCAGTTCCGTGATGAGAACCGTCTTGCCGGTGCCCGCTCCGCCGAAGAAGCCGATCTTCCCGCCGCGCGCAAATGGCTGGATCAGGTCGATGACCTTGATCCCGGTTTCGAGCATGTCGTCCTGCGTGGCCAACTGCTCCAGCGCGGGCGCGTGTCGATGGATAGGAAGGCGCTCGTCGGCAACGATTTCGCCCTGGCCGTCGATGGGATCTCCGGTGACGTTCATGATGCGTCCCAGCACGTTCTGGCCTACGGGGACGCTGATGGGCTGCCCGGTGTCGATGACCTCGGCGCCGCGGGCGAGCCCGTCGGTGGAATCCATGGAAACCGTGCGGACACGGTCCTCGCCAAGGTGCTGCTCGACTTCGAGGACGATGCGCGTGCCATCTTCGCGGGGGATTTCGAGGGCGTTGAATATCTCGGGGAGGTGGCCCTCCGGGAACGCCACGTCGATCACGACACCGATGATTTGGACGATGTGTCCCTTGGTGTGGTCTCCGTTGCTCATCAGCCGGCCCACCGCCTCCTAGGAAGTTTTCAGCGCTTCGGCGCCGCCTACGATCTCGGATATCTCTTGCGTGATTACGGCCTGCCGCACGCGGTTACGTTGGAGGATTAGCGAGTCGATGATCTCATCGGCGTTGGTGGTCGCGTTCTCCATCGCGGCGACTCGGGCGGCTTGCTCCGCGGCGTTGGACTCGAGTACTGCGTGCCAGACCTCGGTTTCGAGCACTCGGGGCAGCAGTTCGTCTAGCACGTGGGCGCGGGAGGGCTCGTGCAGGAAGTCCCATCGCGCGTCGGCGTCGCCACCGGCGTCCACCGTCACCGGCAACATGCGGTCGAGCTTAACCTCTTGCTGGATGATGGACTTGAATTCGTTATAGATCATGTCGACGCGCCCGACATCGTCGGATTCGTACAGGGCGCGTATCTGGTGGGTCACCAGGCGCGCGTGCGCGTGCGTGAGGTCGGCGAAGAAGTTCGGGTGGGCGTGGGCAACATCCAACCCGCGCCGTTGCATGGTCGTTGCCCCTCGGGTCCCGAGGCAGATCAGCTTCACGGCGCCGGGCGCGTCCTCTACGTACTGCACGGCGCGGCGGATGACGTTGGCGTTGAAGGCCCCGCACATCCCGCGGTCGCCGGTGACGACTAACAGAACTGATCCGTCGCCGTCGTGATGGTCGAGCAGGGGGTGCGAGTAGTCCGCCACGCCGCTCACCAACTCGTCGGTCAGTCGCGAGAGTTCCTCGAAGTACGGGCGGGCGTCGAGGGTCTGTTCCTGGGCCCTACGCAGCCGCGCCTGAGCCACCATGCGCATCGCGCCGGTGATACGGCGGATGTTCTGAATCCCGCGTATCCGGCGGCGTATCTGGCGTAGCGTGGCCATGCGGTGCATCGCTCCGGGGTGGATGGGCCGCTATAACGATACCATCAATCGGCGCCAGTTTGGAACGCGTCGCGCCTGCAGCGATTGTGACGCGCGTGACGCGGGAGCCCCTCCGTTGTCTCTGCCGCGCTACCCAACCGGCTCTAGCTTCGCGAAGGCGACGAGCAGGGACTTGGGGCCGGCGTCATCGAACTTCACGGTGACGCGCATGTTGTCGCCCGCGCCCTCGACGCTGGCCACGTCGCCCTGTCCAAACGAAGCGTGCGCCACCCGCGCGCCCACGCGCAGGAACCCGAGTTCGCCTTCGGTCTGCGGGCTGGCGTCGAAAGTGGACACGGATTTGGGACGCGGCGTCGGATCGACGGGTCGGCTGCGCGTCCGCGTTTGCGCGGCGGATTTCGGGGCTGCCTTCTCCAGCCGTGAGAAGCCGCCCTTGTTCCATGCCGTGCTGCGAGAGCCGTACGATTCCTGCGCCCCCCACGAATCTAACTCCTCGACGAGGTGCTGCGGCACTTCGTCGAGGAAGCGCGAGCGGAGCGTCTCCTGTGCATAGCCGTGAATGCGCCGCACGCGGGCTCGCGTCAGATACAGGTCTCGCATGGCCCGAGTCATGCCCACGTAGCAGAGACGTCGCTCCTCCTCCAGCTCTAGCTCCTTGGCGAGAGCCCGTTGGTGCGGGAACAGCCCCTCTTCCATGCCCGTCAGGAAGACGACTGGGAACTCCAGACCCTTGGCGCTGTGCAGTGTCATGAGCGTAACCATGTCCGATGCGTCGACCAATGAGTCCAGATCGCTGGCGAGGGTTACCGACTCAAGGTAGCCAGCCGGTGTGGGATTCTCCGCGCGGCCTTGGTACTCGGCCGTCGCGGTGACGAGTTCGGCCAGGTTCTCGAGTCGCGCGTCGTCTTCGACGCGGCCGCGCTCGCGGAGCCCCTTCACGTAGCCGGTGCTCTCCAGCAGATCCTCGACGACCTCGCTGACGGGCTTGGCGATGTCGATGCTCTGCAGGAGGGCGTGGAACTTCCCGAGGTTGCGCTTGGGCGCCGAACCCAGCGTCGCGATGTCGTCGACCTGTGCCACCGCGTCGAGGACGCTGAGCTGGTTCGCTGCGGCGTAGTCGCGAAGTCGCGCAAGCGTAGTCTTGCCGATGCCACGCGCTGGTGTGTTGATTATGCGTAGGAGACTGAGTTCGTCGCGAGGATTCACGAGCACGCGCAGGTAGGCGAGTATGTCCTTCACCTCGGCGCGTTCGTAGAATCGCACGCTACCGATTATCTGGTACGGGATGTTGCGGTGGCGCAGCGACTCCTCGAAGTTCCGGGACTGGGCGTTGATGCGATAGAACACGGCGTGTCGACCGTAGTCGGCCCCGTCTTTCTCGTGCGCTTCCGCTATCTGCTCCGCGACGAAATCGGCCTCGGTGCGTTCGTCGAAGGCCTCGAAGTAGCGGATCAGCGATCCCTCGGTGTTCTCCGTGAACAGCTGCTTAGGCCGCCTGCGGCGGTTGAAGCGCACGACCTCCTGCGCGGCAGCGAGGATGTTCTGGGTGCATCGGTAGTTCTGGTCGAGGTGGATGACCGTCGTCTTGGGGTAATCGCGCTCGAAGTCTAGTATGTTGCGGATGTCCGCGCCACGCCAGGAGTAGATGCTCTGGTCGTCGTCGCCAACGACGCAGATGTTGCTCCGCTTGGCCGCGAGCATCCGCGTCAGCGTGTATTGGCTGTGATTGGTGTCCTGGTACTCGTCCACGTGCACATAGCGCCAACGATCCTGGTACTTTTCGAGGATTGCGGGGTGCTCCTCGAACAGGCGGACGGTGAGGAGGATGAGGTCATCGAAGTCGAGCGCGTTGTGGTCCAGGAGGCGCTTCTGGTAGGCGTCGTATAGCTTTCC
>NYZG01000393.1 GCA_002687025.1 Candidatus Poribacteria bacterium | reverse complement strand
CGCCACATGTCGTCGCGGGGGCCGAAGTACCCGGACACGCCCGTCAGCACGACGCGCTCGTCGAGTGCTCCCACATAGAGCGCGAGCGCGCCGCCCTCGCCGTAACCTAGTACCGCAAGCGGGGCGTCGCCGAACGATGCGGCGAACGCGTCGGCAGCGGCCAATGCACGCTGCGCTTCGTAGCCGATGATGTGCCTACCGACCTCGAACGCCGCGCGGTACACGAACTCGCGGTGCGGCTGGTTGGTCATCCTGACGCCGGGAATCCCCGAGTGGGTGTCGTCACGGCTCGTGAGCGCCGGCACGAGTACCCGGAGCCCCGCCGACGCCAGAGCGGCGCAGAGGGTTGAGACGCCACCGGCTCGCACGTCGAGGGCGAGCGCGGCCTCCGGCGTCGTGTCGCAGTCGGGGAGCACCACCACGTTGCCACGAGCAGCGCCGTCGGGCTCGCACAGCAGGCCAGCGCCGGTGACGTTGCGCAGGACGTCCCACCGGGCCTCGTGGATCGTGTACCCGTCTCCTGTCGCGAGGGGCGAGTTGCTGCCGGCCGGCGTCACAAGTTCGAGGCGCGTCGGCCGCCGCTCGTCCACGACTCCCAGCATGCGCGCTAGCTGTGCACGCGACGACGACGCGTCGATGGAGGCGCGTCCGGCGCGGCGCGCGGCGGCCCGCCTCCCCTCGGCGTCGAGGAAGCGATGCATCCCCGCGACCATCTCGGCGGCGTGGTCGATGCTCGGGGCAAGCTCAGCCGTGCCATCCAGACGCCGTTCATCGGCCGGGGTCATTTCACGCCTCTCGCCGGTAGTGGGCTCTCACACGGCGGACGGGTGGGTCCTCGTCGTCGATGTAGTCCTCAACGGCGGCTTCACGCAGTCCGTGGCCCCGCAACGACGCCAGCTCGCGCGGCATCAGTGGCCACGGGAGCGCGGTCGTACCTTGGCCGTCGTCGATCAAGCGGCCGATAACGAGCAGGTCGCCGCGCGGCGCGACGAAGCCCGCGATCCGTGCTAGCGCCTCGGCCCGAAGCTCGCGCGGGAATGACTGTAGCGTGTATGCCTCCAGCACGAAGTCGAAACGTCCCGCCCAACGCGCGGGCGGGTCGAACAGGTCGGCCAACTCGTACGCGACCGACGATGCCGGGAAGCGCGTCTCGCACCAGTCGATCGCCGTCGGCGCGATGTCAAACGCGGTGACCGCGAAGCCCATCCCAGCCAGGTATTCGGCGTCGTCGCCAAGGCCGCATCCTATCTGCAGCGCGGTCCTGGCGTCGCCGACCAGACCGTGCCGCCCGGGCCATCCGACGAAGTTGGGATTGGGAGCCATGTCGCCCCAGGGGATGAGGCGTGTGTCGCTCCCCGCCGCCGTGTAGAGGCGCTCGAACCAGCCCAACGGGTCGCCACGATCATTGTGCTCGGCCGCCAGGCGCCGGGCGAGACTCCGATCCTTCTGCTCAGGCTTCATGGACTCCTCGCAGCGCTCATGTGCGGTGGTGGCGCGGGTCAATCAGCAGATGTCGCGGGATGCTCTGCCCGGCAGACCGTGTGGATGCCGCCTCGGATGTTGTAGTCGGTCTCGACGACGAGACGTTTCGGCTGTAGCACAGCGACGAGATCGCGGAGTATGCGATCGGTCGCGTGCTCCTGGTAGATGCCCACGTTGCGGTACGACACCAGGTAGTACTTGAGGGACTTCAGCTCGACGCATCGGCCGTCGGGGACGTAGGTGATTGTGAGCTGCGCGATGTCGGGCAGACCCGAGAACGGACAGACGGCGCTGAATTCGTCCGTCTCGCAGCGTATCTCCTGCTCGACGCCATCGTAGGCGAACGTGTCCAGCATGTCGGCGCGGACGGCCTCGGGCCCGTCGAACGGCAGCCGCAATCCCTCTGCGTCAGGCATCCTACCTGGGCACTCCTAGCGCCGCTTCATGCGGCCCCACGTTGTCGCGAGCCGTTCCGAGGCCGAGACCGCGCGTGGCGCGCCTCGGCCGCCAGTGGGCACGTTCGGCCCGTGGATCTCGAAGTCATCGAATTCGGCCTCGGCGTCCGACACGACCAGCCCTGCGATGCCGGAGCCGAAAGGCCCCGTCGACGTGATAGTCATCGGAGGGCCGCCGTCGATGCGGAAGGAGATGGTCTCTGTGGCGCCGGCGCTGAGAACGCTCGCCTCAAGCTCGTACCAGACGTTCTCCTCGACCGGAAACGGGAATGGGATTGCCTGCCACAGGGCATCGGTGCCGCGTATGATGAGGGCCTCGGCCGTCTGTAGTTGCAGCAGGCACAGGTACCGTTCGCCGTCGAATTCGTGATCGTACAACGCGATGCCGATGCGTGACTCGTCATCGTCCCCTAGATGGCCCGTCAGGCGAGCACGTACGCGTACGGTGTAGTCGGCCCAATCCTGCGGTTTCGAGTCGTCCGGCTTCAGGAGCAGTAGGCTGAAGAAGTCCGTCTCGAAAATCTCGCCCGCGACGACGCCGTCCTTGGGCTTCCAGCTCTCGACATCGCGATCGAGGTTGAATATCTCCCAATCGGGCAGGGAGGCCAGCGAGAAGTCGTCATGCCACACGCCGGCCGGGGCCGAGGCCGCGGCCGCCATCATCATGATGACGGTTAACACGCGCACGACGGCGCGAGCGCCTCGGCCGGCACCCGTTACGACGGTTTCGGCCACGCTTCCCCTCCATGCGCGGGAGGCATCTAAACTCGGCAATACCGGCAGCCCCACGCGCTCTCTCTGCATCGCGTAAATGAGCGTCACCCCAACGACTCACCACCCAATCTGCGTAAGGCGCTTCCGATAACGTATTCGCCGTCCTATGGCGTGCGTCGGCGGCCCGAAGATAGGACGCGCCGACCGACCGACCTTCCGATAATAGGCATTATGTAATACCCGCCGCAAGCCCCGGGCACGTCCCCAGTCAGCGTACGCAACACCCCTCGACGCGGTCAAGAAGGGCATCCGCGCGCCTGCGAGGGGGCCACGACCACCGAAACCATCCTTCCGGTCTCCGCGCCGTCGCGTCGGTACGAGAAGAATCGCGCCGGATCGCAGCTCGTGCACGTTCTCTCGACCCGCATGTTCGGAGCGGCCACCCCGTCGTCGGCCAGGCATCGCTCGGCCGTCGTCCACAGGTCCAACTGGCGGGCAGTCGCGACATCGGCGCCGAACCGGCGGCGGAACGCGTCGGCGATCTCGGAGCTCACCTCGTAGCAGCACGGGCCGATCGATGGGCCCACCACCGCATGGCACTCGGCGGCGCTGATGTCGAATTCGTCACGGAAGACGGCCAGCGTGGCGCCGATGATCCCGGCGTACATCCCCACGCGACCCGCGTGGACGGCAGCGACGACCCCGGCCCGCCGGCCCCACAGCAGCAGAGGCACGCAATCCGCTACCATCACGCCGACGGCGACTTCCGCCGCGCTTGTGATCAGCGCATCGGCCCGCGGCGCTGCGAAGGATACGTCGAGGGCTCCGCCACCCGCTGTGACTACGGCCACGCCGGTGGAGTGCGTCTGATGGCACAGCGCCAGTTGCGCGGCTGTGATGCGACGGTCGGCCAGGAGCCGCGACCGGTTCTCGGTGACCGCTGTGTCGTCGTCACCGACGCTGCGCCCGATATTCAGCGAAGCGTACGATCCAGCACTGACTCCTCCCAACCGCGTGCTCGTGAACGCCAACGGCCCGTGTCCATCCGGGACGCCCGGCCACGCGTGTGCCACGGACCCGACATCAGTCATCGCGTCCCTCGGCTTCGCGCCACGCCTCGAGGTCGTGTGTGCCGAAGGCGAGCACGGCCGCGCCGATCGCCTGCGCCAACGCGCGTTGCCCCGCCACAGTCGCGAGCCGCGCCTGCTCGTCGCGATTCGTGAGGAAGCCCAACTCGACGAGGACCGACGGCATGGCACTGAAGAATAGGACGTAGAACGGCCCTCCGCGTACGTCCCGGTCCTCGACGTGGGCGCCGGCGACCAACTCGTCCTGGACGCGCACCGCGAATCGCGTCGTCAGGTCGGCGATCGCGCGTTTCCGCATGTCGGCGAATATGAAGTCGAGGCTGAAGTCCTGACCGAGGTTTTCGCGCGTCGCGAGCCTGGCCGCGCGCCGATCGGTCGCGGTCGTGTTGTAGACGTACGTCTCCGCTCCCGCCGCTCGGACGTTCGCCGCGGCGTTGCAGTGGACACTGACAAACACGCTGGGCCGCCGGCCCGCCGCCTGGCCGACGTGGTCGTTCGCGAGTTGCGTGCGCTCGTCGAGCGTCAAGTAAACGTCCGCGTCACGAGTCATGAACACCGGAATGTCGCTCTCGCGCTGAACGTAGTCGCGCAACATCCGGGCCACGGCGAGGGTGACGTCCTTCTCCCGGACTCCCCAGCGATTGACGGCGCCCGGGTCCTTGCCTCCGTGGCCCGCGTCGATGACAACGGCGCCGAGTGGCGTAGCGTCGAGCTCCATCCCGTCGGACGGCCGCACGACGAAGCCGGTGAGCAGGAGCGCAATGAGCAGGCGAATCAGGCGCATGTCACCCTATCTGATTCATGGGTCCAACACACGCTTCATCTGGCGCACGGCCTGCCGGATGCGGTTCTCGTTCTCAACAAGTGCTATGCGCACGAAGCCTTCGCCGTGCGCGCCGAAACCGACGCCGGGCGACACGCAGACGTCGGCCTCCTCCAGCATCTTCGTGGCGAACGCCATCGACCCGGCCTCGCGGTGGGCCTCAGGGATCGGGGCCCAGGCAAAGATCGTTGCCTTGGGCGACGGAATCTCCCACCCAATCCGACCCAAACTCTCAACGAGCACGTCTCGACGCGTGCGATACGTGTCGACGGTTTCCTTAAGGATGTGCTCCTCGGTTCTCAGCGCCATTATCGCGGCAATCTGTACCGGCGCGAAGATGCCGTAGTCGTAGTAGCTCTTGATGCGAGAGAGGGCGGAGAGTATGTCCCGGTTGCCCACGGCGAACCCAATGCGCCAACCGGCCATGCTGTGCGACTTCGACAGCGAGTAGAACTCGACCGCGATGTCCTTCGCGCCCTGCACTTGGAGTATGCTCGGGGCGACGTAGCCGTCGTAGGCGAGGTCCGCATACGCGAGGTCGTGCACCACGAGGATGCCGTGTCGTCGCGCGTAGTGGATGACCTCCTCGAAGAATGCGAGGTCCACCACAGCCCCCGTAGGGTTGTGCGGGAAGCTGAGCACAAGCAGCTTCGGCTTCGGGTAGATGTCCTGCACGATCTTCGCGAGATCGGGCACGAAGTCGTTCTCTTCGCGTAGCGGCACGCTGATGACGCTGCCGCCCGCCGTGACGATGCTGTACATGTGGATCGGATACGTCGGGTCTGGGATGATTGCGACATCGCCGTCATCTATGACTCCGAGCGCAAGGAGGCACAGGCCTTCCTTCGTGCCGATGACTGCCACGGCCTCATGCTCGGGGTCGAGGTGCACGTCGAAGCGACGCTCGTAGTGCCACGCTATCTCGCGCCGTAGGTTGTATACGCCCTTGGACTGCGAGTAGCGGTGGTTGCGCACGTCCTGCGCCGCCTCGCACAGCTTGTCTATGACCGGCTGCGGCGTTCTCAGGTCGGGGTTGCCCATGCCAAGGTCGATGACATCCGCTCCCTCGCGACGGCGCTCCAGTGTTCGCTGCCGTAGCGTTCCGAGCATGTAAGTGGGCAACCGTCGCAGCCGCTTCGACGCTACATCCATCGTCGTACCGCCATTTCTGCCTATGCCGCGCCGCCTTCATCCGGCAGCAGTAGTATCGGTATGCCGTCTCGAATCTCGAACGAGAGCCCGTCGGTCGCGCAGTGCGCTGCGTCCGCCTCCCATCGAAGCGGCCCTTTGCATCGCGGACACGCCGCTACGTCGCGCACATCCGCGCGACGCCTGCCCGATGCCGCGCGCCGCGTCAGCAGCGCCTTTGCCCGCGCGCGCCACGCATCGGGCGTGCGGCTCCACAGCGCGGATTTCGCCCTCGATACGACGCCGGGCCGACTCCCGCCGCGGAGCAGCCCAGCTGCAATTGCCGCATCCTCAAGGTCGAACGGCGCGTCGTCTGAGTCGCGTATCTCGTAATCGACAGCGCCGCGCCATTCGTGCTGGACAAGGAACACGTGGTGGTACCGCCTGTGGAGCGCCATGAAGTCGACATCGGTCGCGCCCAGCTCGTGGAACAGCCTCCCAAATGGGCCGCGTGCGGTCTTCCTTCTCAGAACGAGTCTGCCCGCGACTCGGTTCACCAGCCATCGGTGATAGTCCCAGCCGTAGAGCCACTCGCCCACTTCCGACGGCGTCTCGATGTAGCCGGCGCGCGCGACTCGCTCCAGTTCTCCTATGAACCGCTTCACGTCCTGCGCGTGTTCCAGCACGTGCGTGCAGATGACGTAGTCGAAGGCGCCATCACGGAAGGGCAACGCCTCGGCGTCCCCTACTACAAACGGACGATCCGTGACGATGGATCCACCGCGTTCGGTGTCGTTCAAGAGGTACTTGTCGCAGAGAACGTCGGCGCGGACCTTCGGGTTGTGCCCGCTGCCGATCTCCAGCACGAGGTCGTTGGGAGCTATGTTCACGGCGTGTCCTCATCGGGCGAGATTGACTACGATGGTACCGTCCGCCCGCCGCCGATTCAAACTCGCATCGTCATCAGATCGCGACCACACGCTCGTCGCGGATGGGCGTCTTGACGCCATCGAACGTGTTCTCCGCGCATGTGATCTCGCTGACGTCGTCGCGAATGCGGATACCGCACTCCATGCGTCCGTCGGCTCCTTCAAACCGGTTGCGGACGACGGCCACGCCGCGCACACGTGAGTCCACGTTGACGCCGATGGGCGCCTCGCCGATGAGGTTCTCCTCGACCACGTTTCGGTGCGGGGCGCGTGTGTGTGGGTCCTCAGGACGGAAGTAGACGCCCGTCTCCCCGCAGTCGCGGATCGTGTTCCGCCGCATGACGTTGTCGGTGTCGCGATGGCCTATGCTCATGCCGTGGGAACGGATGCGCGCGATGTCGTTCTCCTCGGCGACGCCGTAGCGCACACCCCAGCACCAGAAGAGACCGATGTTGCAGTCGCGAACCGTGTTTCCGCGTATCACGGGGCGCTGGGAGCCACTTCCGGGGTGCAGGCCGAGGTCGGCATGTCCCTCGCTCAGGCAGTCCTCGACGGTGACGTCGTCACACACCTGCCAGGAGAAGCCGTCGCCGTTGTTGTCGACCGCGCGCACGCCCGCGATACGCACACGCTGGCAGTCCTGGAGGAAGACACATCCGCCGTGGTTCCCGTTAAGCTTGGCGGTCTCGGCCCGGTTCCCGTCGAGCGTCAGGTTCTCGATCGCCAGGTCCTGTTCCCAGTTCGCCGTGACGAGGGGATGCAGCGTCGATGCCGTCGCTTCCTGCGTCGTCCAGAAGTTGGCGCGGGGTTGGCTGTGGGGCGCGCGACGAAGCCGGATGCGTCGACCGTCAATGCCAACGACGGCGCCCTTCAGTACGGGTCGGTCGCCGTTGCCGTGCTTTGCCTGCAGGACGATCCCGCAACCCACGTGGAGGCCCGTGGGGTCTTCTACGGTGATGTGGTGATGGTACCAGTCCACGTCCTCGGTGAGGCGTGTCGTCACGGATGGCGCCTTGCGCAGGACGGTCTTCGACCCGTGTCCCACAATGCGTACCCCACTCCGCATATGCACGGCGTTCCGCAACTCATATGTCCCGGCGGCGACCTCGACGACGCCTCCGCCGTGGGAGCCAACGTAGTCGACTGCCGCCTGCAGCGCGAAGTGGCCCGAGCCGACAAAGTCGCCGTTCTCCGGTCCGACTCGGACTCGCAGTTCATCGCCCATGGCCCGCCCCTTATAATGCTAAGTGTTTCCAATGTGTTGCGTATACGGCATATACCGAAAAGTCGTAGTATTATAACGTCTGGTGATACCATGACAACGTTATCAGATACTCGATGCCGCCTCACGTGGAACGTCCGAAAACCATAGCAACAACGCCGTCAGGCTATACCCATCCATCATCTCACCGGATTGTATGAGGCCACGGACTTCCCCGGGCGACGCCCACCGCGCGAATGACACCTCGTCTTCGTCGGGCGTCCCGACCAGCCCGGCCGCCTTGCAGAACACGACGTGGAAGACCTGATTCGAGATGCCGATGGACGGGTAGTAGGTGTAGACGCGCCGATGGTCAGTGGACCAGTACCCCGTCTCCTCAAGCACTTCCCGAGCGGCGGCGCCGAGGATGTCGTCGTCGTCGTCCTCGATGCGTCCCGCGGGGATCTCCCAGTGCTCCCGGTCGACGGGGTATCTGTGGATGCGTATGAGGAGGATGTCGCCGTCGGCGTTTTCCACGACGGCCGCCACGCATTCCCGCGGGAAGTCGAGGACGTGGTACTGCTCGAGGATCGTGCCTGACGGCAGTTCCACGCGGTCTCTGTGGAGGTCGAGCCAGTCGCTCGTGTACAGTGTGTCCCGGCTGAGCCGCTTGGGCCGCATGTCGCTCATGTTCGCCCGACTCCCAACGCGTCCGCGACGCGGTTGACGTAGTTGAACCACGCGGCGATGAGTGTCGCCTGTAGTATCGCACGGTCGTCGAAGCCATGCGCGCGGAGGCCGTCGACCGTTGCCGCGGACACCGCCGTCGCGTCGATCGTCACCTGCCACGCGTAGTCGAGCAGCGCCCGGTCCGGCGCCGACAGCGGCGCCTCGCGGTAGTCTTCCTTGAGCGCGGCGACCAGGCTTTCGTCCAACGTGACGTGACGCAGAAACTCCGCGTGGGCGCCGATTCAGTATTCGCACCGGTTGGCCGCCGAGACGACCGTCGCGATCATCTCATGCTGCGCGCGAGAGAGTGGGAGATCGTCCGACATCAGCTCGCCGAACGTGGCGAATGCGTGGTACATCACCGACGGCAGCAGACTGTGCGAGCCGACGATCCCGTCGAGGTCGATGGGCCGGTACTCGGCGGGGTAGAGAGCGGTGAGCCGCGCGAGAGCGTCGGTCACCAGGTCGCTGGCGTCGTCGAGGCCTTCGGTGCGTATCCATGCCACGCTGTTCACTCCTGTCCGCCCTGATCGGCGCCGATGATGTCGAGCGTCGCGTCGGCCACGTCCTGGGCCGACGCGTCTTCGGCGATGTCGACCCACGATGTCCGCGGGTCGGCCCGGAACCACGTAAGTTGCCGCTTCGCATAGCGGTGCGTGTTGCGGCGGAGCAACTCGAGTGCCTTCTCCTCGGTGTGCCGGCCATCCATGTGGTCCCAGAGCTCGGCGTACCCGTAGCCGCTGAAGGCCGGGGCGTCGCGCCGATACCGTTCACGCAGGCGGCACACTTCGTCGAGGAGGCCTTCCTCCATCATCGCCCTAATGCGGGCGTTCGCACGGCGGTTCAGGTCCTCGCGGGGGCGACGCAGCGCCACCACGACGGCTCTGTAGCGGGGCTCCTCACCGGTCCACTGGTTCTGAAGCTCGGAGATCGGCCGGCCGGTTATCTCGTACACCTCCAGGGCTCGCACCAGCCGCAAGGTGTCGTTCCTGTGTATCCTGTGCGAGGCAGCCGGGTCCACTTCCGCAAGGCGCCGATGCAAGGCCTCGCCGCCGTCGCCGCGGGCCTCCTCGCGCAGGCGTTCGCGGATGTCGCGTTGGGCGGGCGGCCCCTCGAACAGGCCGTCCAGCAGGGCCCGAAGATAGAGCCCCGCCCCGCCGACGAGCAACGGCTGTTTGCCGCGCGCGCGGATGTCCTCGATGGCCGCGTCGGCGGCGCGTTGATACATGGCGGCCGAGAAGCGCTCCGTCGGGTCGGCCACGTCTATGAGATGATGGCGGGCCTCGGCCTGCTCGGCGGCCGTTGGCTTTGCCGTCCCGATGTCCAACTCGCGGTATATCTGTCGCGAATCGACCGAGACGATTTCGCATCCCAGTTCGTCGGCGACTCGGATGGCGACGGACGTCTTGCCTACGGCCGTCGGGCCAACGATCGCCGCGACGCGCGCCTCGCCCGTCTCGCGCATCAGCTCGCGCGATAGACGACCGGGAAGGCGTCGCCTTCCAGGACCGCGCCTTCCGGCACTGTTACGTATTCGTCCATGACGTGCCGGCCGACGGGGTCATGGCGAATGTGCGCGGGCATGTAATGCACCGCGATCGCCGGGCGGTCGATCTCGGACGGATTGGCCGGACTGCCATGCCACGTCAGGCAGTGGTGCAACTGACACTCGCCCTTCATCACCTCGCACGCGACGCGCGTCAGCTCGACATCGTCGGGCAGTTGAGCCGGATCGCGGTGGATCGGCTCGAACGGGTCGCGCGACCCTATGTAGCGCTGCTGGTTTCCCCACTTGTGACTGCCGGGGACCATCCACAGGCATCCGTTCTTCTGCGTGGCGTCCTCGAAGGGCACCCACGAACTGATGAGGTCGGCCGGTTGGATCGTCGGCCACAGTGGTTGGTCCTGATGCCAGCCCGTGGGGCCGCCCTTCATCGGTGGCTTGTACTGGACCTGATCGTGCCATATCCGCAGCGTATCCGTGTCGCAGAGCTGGGCCACGGCCTCGGCGACGACCGGATGTTCCGCGTGGCGGAGGTACATGTCGCTGGCCTGCCACATGTTCACGATCTGTACGACCGCGAGCTCGGCGTTGCCGCCCATGTTCCGGTTGAGGACCGGCTTACGCTCGGTCTCGTCGCGCATGACGCGGAACAGCTCCTCACGGAACTCCGCGCACTCGTCGTCGTCGTAGATCCTGCCGATATTGAGGAATCCCTTGGTGTGGAACTCCACGATCTGCTCGCTGGTGAGCATTCGCGCCTCCTTGCCCGTCGAGTCTTGGCGCTCAACGGTGTGTCCTTGGGGACTCCCCCGTTGTCCCCACCTGTCGCATGGTAGGCCGCCACCCGGCCGGCGGCAACGGCTCAGGGCGGATTCACACGCAACGGGCAGCGAAGTCGGATGGCGCCGGACACGGCATTCATGCGGCCTGCGGAGAGGCGGCCCGCGGCCTACATGTCGGCCTCGGACAGCAGCGTCCTCAGGTGCGAGACCGCCTTGGGCACGGCCGTCGCGGAGGGCTCGGCATCCCATCCCTCGTATACGACCGACATCCAGCCGTTGTAGTCCACGCTCTTCAGGGTCCGCAGGATGCGCGGGTAATCGAGCCATTCCTCGACCCCGGATGCCACGCGGTAGAACTTGGCGCGGACGTGGACGGCCCGATGGGCGCTCGTGGCGATGCTGTTGTAGAGCTGCTCTTCTGCGTCGGCGTCGCGATCCGCGCCGGACGCGCCAGGCGATCCGACGTATTGGCCCGTGTCGAGGATGTGCGAGAAGTAAGGGCTGTCGATGGTGTCGAGGATGCGGAGCACGTCGTCGCCCGTGCGCGTGACGCAGCCGTGGTTGTGGTTGTGGAGCCCGATGACGACGTCACGCTCGGCTGCGTAGTGGACGACCTCGCGGATGGCGTCGAACATGCGGGCCCAGACTGCGTCTTCAGGCTCGTCCTTGGGCAGCCACGCGGCGAAGATGCGTACGAGCGGAACGCCCATCCTCTGCGCGAGGTCGGTCCATTTCTTCGTCAGCTCAATGTCGCTGCGCAGGGCGTCGTCGGTTTTGCCGAAGTTGTTGCTCACGGCGAGGTAGGAGATGGCCAAGCCACGTCGATGGCACGCTCGCCTGATCTCCCGAAGCGCTGCGTCGTCGGTGGAGGAGAACGCGCTCGTGTGGAGGTCCACGCCGTCGAGCCGCATCTCGTAGGCGGTCTCGAGGAGGCCCTCGAGCGTCATGTCGCCCGAGGGAAAGACGTCCTTGTAGCTCAGCGACATGCAGCCGACCTTAATCATCGTCCCTTGCCCCATCCGTGTGATTGTCGCGCCGCGTGAGGGCGTCCCACGCGCGCTCGACGCCCGCGGCAACGTCATCCGAGATGCGCACTCCAGATTGTCGCGCGCTCCAGTTCATCGGCTGGAAGGCCGCCTCGGCCTTGAGCCTGTCGAGCGGGAGTATCGGCTCGTGGTCCGCGTCGAGCAACGCGTCCACCTGCCAGTAGAGGTACCGACGCGGGCGGCCGGAGCCATCCCAGTGGTCGTCCACGAAGGGCTCCGAGATGGCTGTGCCGGACGCCATGATTCCCTTCGGCTCCGTTCCGAGTCGGATCAGAAACACGCGGTCGCCGATGCGCACCTGCTTCGTGCCGCACGTCCAACGCTGCTCGACGAGTCCCCCGCTATCTACCTGGCACTTGGCGTCTCGCAGCTCCGGCCAATCCCAGTATTTCGGGTTCCAGCAGAGAAGGAACGCGCTCATGCGCTCCCCACGGCCGCTTCGATGTCGTCGATCTCCTTGACGATGCCGTCGGTCAGCGTCTCGTAGCCGTCCGCAGTAACGAGCACGTCGTCCTCGACACGCACGCCAATGCGGTGGTACACCTCGTCCACACCTTCCACCCCTTCCGACACGTAGATGCCCGGCTCGATCGTGACGACAGCGCCTTCCCGCAACTGGAACGGCTCGCCGTCGGATTCGGCAGGGGCGGAGTCGTGCGTGTCCAGACCGAGGTGATGCGCGATGCCGTGCATGAAGTACGGTTGGTGGGCCTTGTCGTCGAACAGTTCCTCGGGGTCCCCGTCCTCCAGCCAGCCGAGCTCGACCATGCCGTCGATCATCACCAACGCTCCGGTCTTCTGCAGGTCTTTGATCGAGACGCCCGGCTTCATTATCTCTATGGCCGCCTTCTCAGCGCGCAGCACGATTTCGTAGATGCGTCGCTGCGCGTCGGAGAACTTGCCGTTCACCGGGTAAGTACGGGTGACGTCGGAGGCGTAGTGCCCGTACATGCATCCCGCGTCGATGAGCACGGCATCACCATCGCGCAACATGCCGTCGTTCTCGACATAGTGCAGGCAGGTGGCGTTGTTCCCGCCACCGACGATGCTCACGTACGCCGGCTCGTCCGCGCCGCGTGAACGCCAGCCATACTCCAGTCGGGCCTGAATCTCGTATTCGTACGCGCCCGGCTTGATGTGTGGGATGGTCTCGGCGTAGGACGCGCGGGATATTGCCGCGGCGTGCCGCATCATGTCGAGCTCTTCTGGAGTCTTGTGCACGCGCATCGAGGCTAGGAGCCAGGCGGGATCCTTGAGCTCCACGGCGCCGTGGCCTAGCCGGTCGCTGGACTTCGCGGAGCGCTCGTAGATGCCGAATAGCGTGCGCCCCAATGCCGTGTGTATGTCTGGCTTGAGGTACGCGTGCCAGGCGTTGCCGAACAGGGAGGGCAGCTCCTTGTCGATATCATCCACCGAGTGCGCTACGTCGGCGCCGTACCCACTGACGGCGCCCTCGACGCCCGCTCGCGAGCCATCCCACCGTTCGCTGTGCGCGTCGCGGGGCGGGACGAACAGCACGTAGGTCTGCTCGCCTTCGTGCTTCAACAGCGCCGCCACGGCTCCCGGCTCGGGGAACCCGGTGAGGTAGTAGAAGTCGCTGTTCTGCCTGAACCTGATGTGGTTCGGCGTCGCCGGCCCGGCCGGAAACACGGCGATCGTGTTGTCTCCCATCGCCTCGAAGAAGCGCTCGCGGCGGCCGCGGAAGAAGTCCTGGGTCAGGCTAGGGCCGGGCACGTCTCACCCCCTTGCACGTGGTTTGCGTTGGTCTCTCGGGCAGGCGGCGAAGAAGGCCGTCGCCCGAGTGCTGTCTACCGGGTTCGCGACGCGGCCGTCCTCCTTGAGGGCCGTGCCCACGATTGCGCCGTCGGCGATGCGCGCGACATCTGCCACATCGTCTACCGTGACGCCGCTCCCGACAAGGACCGGCGCGTCCGGCAGCGCGCGCCGTACGCGCGCCACGTCGTCGCGCGGTGTCTGCTTCCCGGTGCCAGGGCCTGTGACAATGAGCGCGTCCGCGAGGCCTCGCTCGTAGGCTTCCGCGGCGAGTTCCTCGATCGGGACGTTGGCGCCAAGCTGTGCGGCGTGCTTCACGGCGACATCCGCGAAGATGAGCGCAGAGGACCCTATCCGCGCGCGCTCGCGCAGCGTCTCGGCAGCCCTGCCTTGCACGATGCCCTGGTCGGTCACCATCGCCCCCGCGTGGACGTTCACGCGGATGAAATCGGCTCCCGCGACCGTGGCGATGGCGAGCGCGGCGCAGGCGTCGTTGCGCAGCACGTTCACGCCAAGAGGGATGTCTCCGCCGGTCTGCTCGCGAACCGCTTGCGTCAGCGCGGTCATCGCTGCGACGGCTACAGGCGGCACGGATTCGGCATAGAAGGGGACATCGCCGAAGTTCTCGACGACGATCGCGTCTGCTCCAGCGTCAGCCAGCGTCTCTGCGTCCCGCCTCGCGGCGCCTTCGACAGCGTCCCAGTCGCCGCGCCATCGCGGGGCGCCGGGCAAGGGGTCAAGGTGCACTACCCCCACCAGGGGAACGCAACGAGGGAAGAGCGTCCAGAAGTCCATGTGTCCACCAGGCCGGGAGAATCACCTCGCGTCTTATACCCGATGGCCCGCGGCGCCTCAACGGCTGTTCGGATGCGACGGCGTCGTCCGGGACGACGCGAAGGCGCCGTCAGTCCGTCGCCTCGGCGGGG
>NYZG01000392.1 GCA_002687025.1 Candidatus Poribacteria bacterium | reverse complement strand
TCCTCTCCGCACTTCGGGCCGCACTTCGGGGCGGGTCGGGGCCCGCCGCGCGACGCCGATCGCGATGCGGCGGCGACAATCCGGCCTCACGCAGGGGCTCTCGCTGTCCTGGAGGGAGTTCCGGGGCGTGGCGCCCCAGGTCGGCCCGAGCTTCGGTCGCGTTGACCGGCCTTCACCCCGCGGTTACACTTCGGATGCCTCTTTCAGGGTATGCGATGCGGCACGGAACCACGCCGGTGAACCCCACCCCTCCCGCACACTGTCCTCGCTACCTGCTCCCATTCGACATGGCGACGGTTCGTCGCGTCGAGACGGATTACCTCGTCATCGGCAGCGGGAACGCAGGACTGCGGGCGAGCATGGAAGTGTCCGACCACGGCCGGGTGATCGTGCTGTCCAAAGAAAACCCGAACGAAGGCAGCACGCGCTACGCACAGGGCGGCATCGCCGTGGTGATGAACCAGGGGGACCGCGTCGAGTTCCACGTCCAGGACACGCTCAGCGCCGGCGCCGGTCTCTGTCACCCGGCCGCGGTACAGTACATGGTCGCCGACGGCATTCTCCGCGTGCAGGAGCTGCTGGACTGGGGCGCGCAGTTCGACCGCGACGGGGCGGACCTGAAGTTCGGGATGGAAGGCGCCCACCGCGTTCGGCGAGTGGTCCACCGAGGCGACGCCACCGGCGAGGAGACCCAGAACGTCCTCGTGCGCCGCGCGCTCGACCACCCGAACGTCGAGGTCATGGAGCACACTCTTGCCGTCGATCTCCTCACCGCGGACGGAGTCTGCCGCGGGGCGCTGGTGACGACGCAGGACGGTGAACTGATCGCGATCATCGCAAAGGCGACGATCGTCGCCGCGGGCGGCCATGGTCAGGTGTATGGGTATACGTCGAATCCCGCCGTCGCGACCGGGGACGGTATCGCGATGTCTTTCCGCGCCGGCGCTGCGGTCGCCGACATGGAGTTCGTGCAGTTCCATCCGACGACGCTGTTCCTCCAGGGCGCCCCACGGTTCCTGATCTCCGAGGCCGTTCGCGGCGAGGGGGCGCATCTGCTCAACTCGCGCGGTGAGCGCTTCATGAGCGCGTACGACGAACGCGAGGAACTGGCTCCCCGCGATATCGTCGCGCGGGCGATCCTGAACGAGATGGACCGCACGGGGATGCCGTGCGTGTACCTGGACATCACGCACATGTCCGCGGGGTTCTTGGAAGAACGCTTTCCGAATATCTTCGAGACGTGCCGTCAGTACGGCCTCGAGATCGACCGCGACGCGATCCCCGTGCAGGTGGCGGCGCATTTCGCCATGGGCGGCGTGCGTACGGACATGAACGCCCACACGAGCGTGCCGGGCCTCTTTGCCTGCGGCGAGGTGGCGTGCACGTGCGCTCACGGGGCAAACCGACTTGCGAGCAACTCGCTCCTGGAAGGTCTGGTGTTCGGTCGCCGGGCGGGCATCAGTGCTCGGGAGTACTCGTCCGACGAGGGCGCATCGCTGCCCGACGTCGATGCTCTTGCACACGCGCCCGATGTGGCCGCGCACGCATCCGACGCCTCCGGCCTGCGGAAGCTCCTGACCCAGCGGATGTGGGAAGACGTCGGCGTGTACCGTCATGCCGAGACGCTGCGGGAAGCCCTGACGACGCTCTCAGAACTGCCGACCGCAATAGGGTCGGGTCGCGACGCGATCGAATACGCGAACATGCGGCTGGTCGGTGAGCTCATCGCCCGAGCGGCGCTGGAACGGACGGAAAGCCGCGGCGCTCATTACCGGGACGACTACCCGGACACCGACGACGATCGATGGCTCCGCAACATCTCGCTCACGCGACGGGAAGACGGCGGCGTCGAGCTCACCACGCGCAATCAGGGGTTGTCATGATCATAGCGTGCAGCACTCTCTGCTTCACCGCCGAGCCTTTTGACCGGGCGTGCGCCTATATCGCGGACCTGGGCTTCCAGGCCGTAGACATAGCCCTGATGGAGCAGTGGGCGCACTTCAACCCGTCCGAGATGGTCGACGATCCGTCCGAGGCAATCGACAAGGCGCGTGAGGGGCTCGACCGTGCCGGTCTGACGGCGGTCTCCATGAACGCGAGCGCGGGCATCAGCGACGTGGGGCCGGAGGGGAACCGCCTGCGCGCGATCTGCGCGTTCGCGAACGCCTTCGACATCTCGACGATCTGCTACGTGCCGCCCATCGAGGCGGTGGGTATGGAGCGGGCCCAGCGCCGGTTCGAGCGGCTCCACTCGATTTCGCAGGAGCTCGGCGTCACGCTGGCCATCGAGGCGCACGCCCGCACGATGCTCGAGATGCCCGATAGGGCCGTGGAGTTCTGCGAGGCGGTCCCCGGCATCGCCCTGACATTCGACTCGAGCCACATGGTGGCCGGCCAGAATCAGGGCGCCCCGTTCGACCAGATATTCCCGTACGTTCGGAATACCCACTGGCGCGACAGCGGGACATCGTGGGACCAGTGCCAGCAGCCTCTCGGCGAGGGCGTGGTCGACTTCGATCACTGCTTCTCGGCGTTGGACGCGGTCGACTATGATGGCGTGTATTCGGTCGAGTACATCGACTCGTTCCCCAACGGTGGCATCGCTCAGGTCGAGGCGATGCAGCGCCTTCTCGAGGCCCGCCTGTACCGTCCCGCGTCGTAGACTCGCCGACACATGCCGCGCGCATCGGCACGCGGGCGCCTGCACGCCGCATTGCGCGCCGTTCTACGGGTTACTATTGCTCTGCCGGCCGGACGCCCCTCAATCCTGGGCGGGATATCCATGAGCGCCGTATCGGGGCATGCGCCATCCTTCGAGAGCCTGTACGCGGAACTCCCGCGGCTGTCCGCGCAGGAGCTCAAAGCCCTGATCGTGCAGCTCAACGCGTCGCGCAGGTCGTTTCGCGCAAGCGGCGCCGTCGAAGGGGTTACGCAGGCTGCGGTGTGCGACTTCCTCCTCGGAGACGCGCATGCCAGGCTCGATCGGGCCACCGACGCGTTCCGGTATTGGGAAGCCGCGGTGGAGTCGGGCTACCCGTCCCTCGCCGTCTCTCTGGGTGGGGCGGACCTTGTCGGCCTCGTGAATGAGCGCCGGTTCCTCTTTCCCCGCGACGCCAATCCACTCCCGAAGCCCCGCACGCTGCTGTTCGGCGCCTTCGACAAGGCGTGCGCCGCCTGGGCCGAGACGGTGCACGTCGTGCCTTCGGCAACGGTCGCGAAGGCGCGCTGGGACGCGGCTGAACCACGGGTGCAGTACAACCCGCGGACAGCCGATCTCGAGGACATCCTCGGCTGTCTCCCGGGGGCGTGGCGGCCGGAGCTGATCCTCGCGTCGGCGTTCGAGGTGTTCCCGCTGCCCATCGGCATCGAGTCGTCCGCCATCCCGCGAGTCGGCTGGGCGAGCGATCTGGCGAACCATTTCGACGCCGTCCGAGAGTGTTGCCGGCTCTTCGACCTGCTGGTGGTGGATCAGGAGCGGGACGTTCAGTTCGCGCGCGAGGCGGGTTACGCGAACGTGACCCACGTGTCCGTCCGGTCGCTGCTGATGACGGCGCCGTACACGGAGCCACCGAAGCCGCACCACGATCGCCGAGTGGACGTCGCCTTCCTGGGCCTTCTTGACGAACTGCCCATGTACACGTTCCGCCGGGAAATCCTCTCTAGGCTCAAACGGCTTCAGGGGGACTACAACATCGTGATCCGCGAGAACATCGAGGATCTCGAAACGGTGTACCGGACACTCGGCGACGCCCGCATTGGGCTCAATGTCAACGCCGAACTCGTCGGGAAGTGGGGAGAACACTCCTACCGTCACGCCCGCGCGCGCCGTGTCTACGAGGTGATGTCGATGGGCGCGCTCTGCATGACGCCGTCCACGACCGCAGGGATCGCCGAGGAATTCGACGTGGACGCGGAAGTGGCGTGCTTCTCGCCGGACGATTTCGAGGAGCAGCTGATCCGGCGCCTGGAGGACCGCGAGGGCACCCAGGCCATCGCGCTGGCCGGCCGCGATCGCGTTCTGCGCGAACATGCGATATACCACCGAATGCGGGACGTGCTCGGCGCCGCGGCTGGGCTGCGAGCCAGGAACGGCGTCGCGCATGCGTCGGCGGTGGCGCGGCAGCAGTACCTTGTCGGGTCGGTGACTGCCGACCTCTGGCCGCGCGTGTCGGCCGTGCGGACGGTACCCATTCCGCCTAACGTCCGTGGGTGCTTGTCCCGGCCGGGCGCCGACCCGGAAGCGGCTCTGCTGCTGTTCGAAGAAGCAGTGCGCGCCGATCCCGGCAACGTGATCTGCAGCCTGAACGCCCTTTCGTGCTTGGTGGAGATGGGAGACTGGTTCGAGGCCCGGCAGTTGGCCGAGGCGTTGGCCGCACGGGCAGACGACGGTCTCGCGGCCTCGGATGTCGAGGGATGGCTGCGCCGACCTGTGTACTTAGGCCGTTTGGGAGCTGCGCCGTGGTGGCGTAGCGACCTGCGGACCGAAATGGCGAACGCGTACTACGTCGATCCGCGGCGCGGCGCGGCGTTTTCGGCGTACATCGCGCGTCACCTGCGAGTCGCATTGCGAGACTACGCCGGGTGTTGCGCCTATCTGACGGGAGACGGAGACGCGGCAGCGGAAGCGTGGGAAGACGCCTACGCATTGGACGAACGCGACGAGTACGTAGCGTCGCGCCTGACGGAGCTGTGGGCGACCGAGGGAGTGTACGACAGGGCCCTCACGTGGGAGGAACGCGCGCGCGAAACGCGCCCCTTCAACGCGCGCAGCACGATCATCACGGCGCTGATCCACGAACGCTCCGGCGACGACGATCGGGCGGCGGAACTGTACGCGTCGCTCGATTACCGCAACTTGCGCTCCCGCGACGAGGCGTTGGCGTGGTACGAAGCCACCGGCAGCCTGTTCCCCGCGATGTCCCCTTAACCGCAGATCCCAGGGACCATGTCGGGCGTACGGCCGCCCTTGCGCGCCTGTTCCTGGCCCCGGGACCTACACGTCACACGTCTCGAACGCTGCCTTCAGCGCGTCGAGCTTGTCGCCCGTCGGGCTGAACTCATGGCCTACGTAGAGGTCGTACCCCGTATCCGCGATCGCCTGCATTACGGGCGGATAGTAAATCTCCTGCGTCTCGTCCATATCGTTGCGGCCGGGGTTGCCCGCCGTGTGGTAGTGGCCGATGTGTTCGTGGCTCTCCTGGATCGTGCGGATCAGGTCGCCTTCCATGATCTGCATGTGGTAGATGTCGTACAGCAGCTTCACGCGGGGCGATCCGACGGCTTTACACAGCTCAACACCCCACGGCGTGCGGTCACACTGATAGTCCGGGTGGTCCACCTTGCTGTTCAGCAGCTCGACGTTGAGATTGACGCCCTTCTCTTCGGCGTATCCCTTCACGCGGTCGAGTCCCTCGGCGCAGATCTCGATCCCTTCCTCATCGCTGAGGCCGTTGCGGTTTCCGCTGAAGCAGATCAGGCCGGGGATGCCGCGATCGGCGGCGATGTCGATGCTTTCGTGCAACTCTTCCTGAATGCGACCGTGGTTGTCGCGCGTGTTGAGACCACTCGGCAGCGAGTCGTGACCGCACATGCTGGCGACGACGATGCCGTGTTTCTCCGCGAGTTCGCATATGTCGTCGAACGGGGCCCCGCTACGGCCCCACAGCTCGATGGCGGCGTAACCGATCTCCGCGGAACTGGCGATGAGTTCTTCGAGGCTCTGCCCGCTCTGATAAAGCGGGTAGCAGTACGACTGCTTGATACGGCCCATACCTTTGCTTTCTCCCGACGTTGTGCGTCGTCCTGAGCGCGCCGGAGGGTCTCCACCCATCCGGCGCGCTCGTTTGCTGGCTGTGTGCGAGGGTCGGGTCCGGCCCTACTTGATCTTGACCGATGCCCCTTTCTCGGCGGACTCGTAGATGGCGTCGAAGATCTTCATGAGCTTGAGCACTTCCTCCGACGGCACCGGCGACGGCAGGCCCTTCCGCACGGCGTTGTGGAAGGAGGCGAACTCCTCCGGCGTCCGCTTGAGCGGCTTGAGTTTCTCCTCCTTGAGGCCGGTCTTCCCCTTGTCGCTGTAGATCGTGATGGGTCCGCCGAGGGACGCGCCCGCCTTGTCGCCGACGATGAAGTCCCGGCCCACGTCACCGAGGTGCGCCGCCCACGACGTCTCGACGGTGATCGTCGCGCCGGTGGCGAACTTCACCTGCCCGATGGCGAAGTCCTCGACATCGAAGCCGTCCGGGTCCCACTTGCCCCAGCCGCCGGTGAAGATCGTGGGGTCCTGCGCGAACTTCTGGTAAGTCGCGCCGAACGCTTCGACCGGGTCGGGATAGCCGATGAGGAACAGCATTGCGTCGAAGCTGTGCACGCCGATGTCTATCAGTGGCCCGCCGCCGGAGATCTCCTTCTTGACGAACGTCGGAGCGCCCGGGATGCCTCGGCGCCGCAGGGCCATGGTCCGGCCGTAGTAGACCTCGCCCAACAGCCCCTGCTTGATGCGTTGGCGAAGCGTCCAAATGTGCCGGTTGAACCGGGACTGTAGACCTATCTGGAGCACCAAGCCGGAGTCCTTGGCGGCTTTCACCATCCCTGCGCCGTCCTTAGCGTTGCCCGCGAGCGGCTTCTCGCACAGGACGTGCTTGCCCGCCTTCAGCGCTGCGATCGTCGGCGGCGCGTGGAAGTTGTTGGGCGTGCAGACGCTGATGGCGTCCAGCTCGTCCATCTCCATCATCTTGTTGTAGTCGGTGAAGACGTGGTCGACGTCGTTGCGCTCCGCGAACGCCTTCGCGCGCTCCTCGGAGATGTCGCAGCAGGCCACGATCTCCACGTTCGGGACACTCAGGTGTCCCGGGACGTGTTTGCCCTGGGCGATGCCGCCCGAACCGACGAATCCAACGCGTATCTTCTTGGGCCCGGCCATGAGAATTCCTCGCGATGCTGGCGTGTGTCGTGTGGGACTGGAGAGCTGGGATGTATCCTACGGAACATGCGGAAGCCGCGCAACGAACCGGTGTTCTCCGCGGCCGTTGCGTCTCGGCGCACGTGCTGGCCGCCAATGCGGGTTGGGACGGCTCGCCTCGCCTACGGCCCCTCGGCGCCAAACTGAGGAAGCGACCGCGCCGGGAACTGCTTGTACGCGTAGTGCTCCAGCGCTTCTTCGTCCAATTCTATGCCGAGCCCGGGTCCGGTCGGCAGGGCCACGTACCCGTCCTCGACGCGCCAGGGGTCCACCGTGATGGCGTTCGCTACCTCTGCGAAGTTCACGAAGTACTCGGTGATGAGGAAGTTCGGCATCACCGCGCACGCGTGTACCGTGGCGGCCAGCGCCACCGACGTGCTGTTGTAGTTGTGCGGCGACATGATGACGAAGTACGGCTCCGCCATCGCGCCGATCTCCTTGAGCTCCAGGATGCCGCCACAGTTGCAGACGTCGGCGTTGAGGATGTCCGCCGCCTGCTTCTCGAGGACCTCGCGGAACTCGGCCTTGGTGTACAGCTCCTCGCCGGTCACGACGGGCAGGTCGATGGCGCGCCGCACGTCGGCCAGGGCGTCGATGTTCATTGACGACACCGGCTCCTCATACCAGAACGGCTCGAACTCCTCAATGCGGCGTGCGACGCGTATCGCGTGCATCGGCGCGAGTCGTCGATGCACCTCGATGAGCAGGTCCACCTTCGGGCCCACGGCCTCGCGGATTCCCCGCACGCAGTCGACCGCGGCGTCCTCGTCCTCGCGTGAGATGTGCGTGCGCCACGGCCCCGGGAACGGGTCGAACTTCAGCGCGCTGAATCCCTCCGCCACGCGCGCCTGAGCGCGTTCGCCGTCGCCGTCGGTCAGGCGCATGCCCCATCCGTTGGCGTAGACGCGGATCTTGTCGCGGCATGCCCCGCCGAGAAGGTTGTACACGGGCGTCCCCAGCGACTTCCCGACGATGTCCCACAGCGCCTGCTCGATGCCGCTAACCGCGGAGTAGAGGTCCATAGCCCCGCGCTTGGACGCGAAGTCGTTGTAGACCATGTACGTGAAGTGCTTGATGTTATACGGGTCGCGCCCGATGAGGTAGCGGGCGAGTTCTTCCACGTGCGCCTCAATAGAGCGATCCCTGTCCGACTGCGTGTAGCACTCGCCCCAGCCGTGGATCCCGGCATCCGTCTCGACCTTGACGAAGAGCCAGTTCTTCCCGCTGCCGGGATGCACCAGGAACGTACGGACATCGGTGACCTTCATCGAGTTCGCCTCTAGTTGGATCAGTCGGCCAAGACAGGCTCGCGCTGATAGATGTACGGAGGCTCGAGGAGCCGACGCTGCCGATCCGTGAGCAGCGGCTCCAGCGCCTCGGGCGGCGCGTGCATCTTCCCCCATGCGAGATGTGACGGCGCGTATTTCAGCAGCAGCGACCGCCGGTGATGGCTTCCCTGCCACGGCAGCGTGCCATGCGTCAGCGCCTCGGTGAATATCACGACATCCCCCGCCTTGTGAGGTACCTGGCGAACCCAGTCGCGATGCCCCTCGAACCCCCGTACGTCGCCGGGCAACGGATAGTTGCTCTTGTGGCTACCTGGGATGCAGCAGAAGCCGCCATCACCCGGCCCGACATCCGCCAGGGCCCATGAGACGACCGTCAGACCGTTGTACATTCGCCCGTTGCGGTGGACGTAATACTGCGCTGGATCGTACGGCATGCCTTGTCCGTGCAGATGCAACCCCACGTTCCCCTGCCCCATGAGGACGCCGTACGCGTGGTCGAGCCGGAGCTTCTCGCCCAGCATCTCGATGAGCACGCCGAGAACTCGCTCGTTGTCGATGAGGTCGCGGAACACGCGGTTCCACATGAAGAACCCACCGAAGCGCTGCGACCATATGTCGTCCGTCGGCTCGGGGAGGTCCCGCGCGTCGATCTCCTCGTTCAGGCGATCCACCTCCGCCGAGGTGAGCACGCCTTCGAGCAGCATGTAGCCGTTCAGGTCGAGGAAATACCGGTCATGGTCGGTCATCCGGGCGGGCTCGGACATGCGTCATCCCCTCTCCTTGGGCGTCGGCGGCACTGTATGCGCCGAGGACGCCCACCGCAAGGAGACGCCGCGGGTCACTGGGGCCGCGCCGACAGATCGTCGTGCCCGGCCACGAGCCGTGCGGCCTACGAGTCAGCGGAGCGCAGCCCACCGTCCGTGTCGCCAAGCAGATGCAGGATCACCGACCGCGCGTGCGGAGCGGCCCGATGCTCGAACAGGTATATCCCCTGCCACTGTCCCAGGCACGGCGCGCCGTCGAGCACCGGGATGCTCAGGTGCGTCTGCGTCAGCGCGGAGCGGATGTGCGCGGGCATGTCGTCCACGCCTTCGTAGGTGTGCGTGTAGAGGTCGTCGTCCTCGGGCACGAGGCGGTTGAAGAACGCGTTCAGATCGTCCTGCACTTCCGGGTCGTCGTTCTCCTGGATCGTGAGCGACGCCGACGTGTGACGGATATACAGCGTCAGCAACCCATCCGAGACGGGCTGAGCCTTGACCCAGTCGACTACCTGCTCGGTGATCTCGTACAGACGCTTTCCGGTCGTATCAACGGTCTGAGTGGTCACCCATTGCTGCATCGGCCCGCGCGTCTCCCTTGATGGCTGCCCATGCGACCGCGGCCTTGCCTCGTGGCTCGACGGCCACTGTCACCGACTGAAGTCCGAGGTTGTAGATGGTCGCCAAATCGTCCGACGACAGAGCCTCGGTGAAGTACCCGACATCGTCGATCACGCCTTCCCAGCTCTCCGTGCCTTGACGCCCGATCTTGAGGTAGTTGTACTCGCCGAGCTCGCCACCAT
>NYZG01000391.1 GCA_002687025.1 Candidatus Poribacteria bacterium | reverse complement strand
TGTCGCCTGTCGGGCTTCGTCTCGGAGAGTCGCCGCGCGCTGCTTGACGACCGGCGAGCGCTGCATCACGACCTGGAGCGGCTGGGGTTGCTTCCTCACGCCTCGTCGACGGTGTTCCTCCTCGCGCGCGTCGGGGACGCGGGGTCGCTACATCGCCGACTGCTTGTCCGCCATCGGATTCTCGTTCGCGACTGCGCCTCGTATGGACTGCCGGACTTCATACGCCTCGCCGCCCGGCCCGCGGAGGATCGCGCCGCCCTCGCACGCGCGCTGGCGGCATGTGTGGCAGAGAAGGAGACACCTCGTTGCTAGCTCCCGCGCTCATGGTTCAGGGTACCGCGTCGTCCGCGGGAAAGAGCCTCTTCGTGACTGCGTTGTGCCGCCTGTTCCGCGACGAGGGAATCCGCGTGGCGCCGTTCAAGTCGCAGAACATGTCGCTCAATTCCGCCGTCACGCCGGACGGCCACGAGATCGGTCGCGCGCAGGCGGTACAGGCCGCCGCCGCGGGAATCGCCCCCACCGTCGAGATGAATCCGATCCTGCTCAAGCCCGAAGGCGATGCGCGATCACAGGTGGTAGTGATGGGCAAACCCATCGGCAGCGAAACCGCGCAGCGCTATGACGGACGCAGAACCGAGTTCGAGGAGATCGTGAAGCGCTGCCTGACATCGTTGCGTGAGGAGTACGACCTTGTGGTGATCGAGGGAGCGGGGAGCCCCGCCGAAGTGAACCTCAAGGACCGCGATGTCGCGAACATGTACATCGCGAAGCTGGCCGACGCGCCGGTGCTGCTCGTCGGCGACATCGACCTGGGAGGCGTCTTCGCCGCGTTCGTCGGCACCCTCGAACTGCTCGACCCGGACGAGCGGGATCGCGTGGCAGCGTTCGTCGTGAACAAGTTCCGCGGCGACGTGTCGCTGCTACAACCCGGGCTCGACATCCTGACGGAGCGCACAGGCAAACCGACGCTAGGAGTGCTGCCGTACGTGCGGGGCCTCGCGATCGCGGACGAGGACTCGGTGTCGATCGAGAGTCGTCGCGGCAGATACCGCCCCGGCTACGATCAACTCGACATCGCCGTCGTCCGGTTCCCGCGCATCTCCAACTACGACGACGTCATGCCGCTGGAGCACGAGCCGAAGGTGATCGTCCGTTTCGTCGAAACGGCGGAGGAAGCGGCTGGTGCGGATCTCGTGATCCTGCCGGGGTCGAAGAACACCGTGCTGGACCTGGCGTGGTTGAGGTCTACGGGCATCGCCGATGTCGTCGCGCGGCGCGCCGAGAACGGAGAGCCGGTGTTGGGCATTTGCGGCGGCTGCCAGATGCTCGGAGAGACCATCGAGGATCCACACGGCGTGGAATCGCGCGAGCCGCACGTGAGTGGGCTGGGCCTGCTGCCGTTGCGGACGCGCTTCGGCCGCGAGAAGATCACGGCGAAGGTCGAGGCGCGGCGCACGGCGGCGAGCTTCCTGGATATCCATGTCGACGCGGACGAACGCCTCGCGGGGTATGAGATACACATGGGCGTCGTCGAGCGGACGGCGGAGGGCGCGGGCCCCTACGAGATCGTATCCAGAAACGGGACGCCCACGCGCGTCGCCGACGGAGCGGTCGACGAGAGGGGAGCCGTCGTCGGCACGATGATCCACGGGCTGCTCGACAACGTGTCCGTGCGGGCCGGTCTGCTCACGGCGCTCGCCGGGCGCAAAGGGCTGGCCTACAAGCATGGGGCGGACGGCGTGGCATCGGCCGACGACGAATACGACAGGTTGGCGGAGGCGGCCCGACAGTCGATGGACCTGGATATGCTGTGGCGGATCGCCGGCCTCGCGCGTTGAGAAGATGTCGGCCGCGGTAAACGACGCGGCGTTTGCGCGCGTCTACCCAGGACGGCAAGTTGTCCACGAAGGCGGAGCAGGAGCAGCGCATGAACGCATTGACGACGCGGTTCGTCGCGGCGGCGTCCGCGATCCTGATAGCAGGCGTCGGGGCGCTCAGGATGGTGGTGGCGCTCCGCGAACTACAGCGAAGCGGCAGCCAGGACGCGCAGATCGCGGCGTTCACATCCGCGCTTGTCATCGCCGGCGCGTACGGCGTCTACCGGATGAACCGCATCGCGGCGTATTCGCTTCTCGCGTTGTCCATGCTGCTGGTCGTGGCGGCGTTTATGGACGCATCCGTCGGGTCGCTTCCCACCGCAGGGCTGGCGCTGTTTGCTGTGGTGGTCGCTTGTGGCGCGGTGGCGGCGACGCTGCATCACCGCGCGGCGGCGTTGCGGCACGCTCAGCACTCTGGGCCGAGCCAGGCCAACGAGACATTATCCTAAGACTGTATCGCTCGGGATGGCGCCCTTCCCTTCCCTGGTCGGACGCTCCGGCAGTAGACCATGGCGGATGCGGCTGAACCGTTCTGGGATCGACAAGTAATTCGCAACCCGCCCTACCCGCCTCGCGTGGCGCCCGCATGGCCACAGGCTTGGGCCTCCCGCCAATTGAGCAGGGCCGCCGTAGTGCTCAAGCAGTGAAGAGGCGGCCTGTTCGCCTTGCACGGGTCGTTGGTCATTGCTACCGAGCCGCTGCTGCGTCGCATAGCGGATGTCACGTGATAAGACGCTGCAACTGTCCACCTATCACGCTAGGCGGCCGAAGTAGGTCTGTCGCTGCAACCGTCACCAGGCCCTCATTCCACACCACCATACCCACACCCATCCGCTCGATCTCAACGCGCCCAACAGGTAGGTCCATCGTGAACGATCCCGGACGCTGGCCCTGAAAAGCGGCAACCCAGACACGTCTTTCGGGATTCGCATATAGCCAGGCAGACTCCGAACCGCATTTCACGCAGGCGTCTCCGATCGTGATCTCTCCGCTGGCGTTCTGCTGAGCGATAGGCGCCTCCAACATTGGATGACCCAGGTCACCCACTTGGTTCCAGCGACGCGCCAAGCGCCACCTCATAAGATCCACGTCGATGCCGAGCGTGCGAGATTCGCGCGTGTACTCGACTGTCCATCTTCTCTCGCGGAAGCCATCGTCGGTGAATGGTTCGTCTGATGTCGTTACCAGGTCTCCCCGAGAGACGACTGCGCCGAAGCTCTTTGTGCTTGGGTGTGCGGAGCGTTCCGCCACCTCGACGTAGAATCCGCAGCGAGGCATGCCGCGGTAAAACGCGCCGGGGGTCGCGAGCTCCCAGAATGTCTTTGATGGGCCAAGATAATTGTAGAGCTCGAGCGCCAGATCGCCGTCGATTTCGACTAACCGGCAAGGCGCGTCGCGACCCAAGTCGGCGCGAGGAAGCGGCCGAATGGCGACGTAGACATCCCCGCAGGCGACGACGACTGTTGAGCCGTCCGGAATATCGGCTGGCAGGCGGTTGACGACTTCGCCGTCGACGACGATTTCGTCTACTGATTCACGGCGGTTCCAGACGACAACCGCCTTTGCGCTGGAGCATCGTGACAGGGCGCCGAGGTCTCGAGGAGCATAGATGCCGATCGCACGATCTCCGTCATGCGCGCCGTAGAAGTACCCGTCATCCGGCAACAGAGCCGAGGACGACCGCGACGGCGTCGAGCGATAGTCGCCAAGCCATTCATCGTTGAGTATATAGCGCGAGTAGACGACGCCTGACGATTGGGAGTGCTCGACCGAGTAATGGAGCGTGAAGACGTTGCATTGACGGTCGATGAAACGATTCGCCTGATTGCTCAACTCCTTGGACGCCACGCCGAGTGAGAACGAGCGGCCGTGGTAAGTCGACGCGCCGCCGCCGTCGTCGGCATTCCAGGTCTCGACCACCTGCATGGGCTCGGGCCGCGAGCGCATCGCGTGAACGAGCCATTCTGGTAGCGTCCCGTCTTCGGTCCAATGCATGAACTGCTGAAGCTCGCGAGAGGCGCCGTCGATCATTGCGGGATAGTACATGCGTCCGTGCGGGCCCGCCCATCGACCCGTTCCGGGGTGTATGTGAAGCGCTACGCTCAGACCCAGTCGTGCGAGCATCGTTGTCGCACGGATGTGGGTATCACGGTTCTCGGAATGGTCTCGAAGGACGGCGAGAACGCGTATCGCGACTGCCGTATACACGGGGCTGTTGTATTCGTGCGGGTGACCTGACCGATTCGTGAACGCGATCCAGTCGGCGAGTTTCCGCTGTCCCCAATCAGAAATCGTCGCATCCCCCAGCAACTGGCCGCCAAGACAGGCGTTACAGGCGCTCTTTACTGCGATGTTCGTGTAGCTGGGATGGACGTCGATCCGCTGGATCGCTTCAAGACCTCGCCGAATCCCTGAAAGGACGCGCTCGCCAATACCTGACGGGAGGCAATCTGCATGCCGGATCATCACGGGAATGAGCGGAAATAGGACAAACTGTACGGCGTTCAGATCTTCGACGACTTCGTCCTCACGCTCCCATCTGAAATTGCCGTAATGCGGATCGCGCTCGTCTCGCTCTTGGCACTCCAGCGTGGCGATCAACACCTTCGAAGCGAGTTCGATGTCTGCTTCGGTTCCATTGTCGATGAGCTTCGCCGCGAACTCGGCGGCGAGGCGAGACGCGTGGAACGTGCCGCTGTCTTCATGGCGGGCGAGCATGTTAGTCTGCGGATCGAAATCAGGCGGAATGGGCAATGGGCTGGCGTTCGCTGAATCCGACATCGCTCCCTCTCGTCTTTGGCAAGAACCGCTCCCGTAGCGTCACCGGTCGGCAGCTACCGGCGCAATAGCGGCCGTGTTTTTTTGCCATCGGAGCGAGGCCAGGTCTCGTGGAGAGGACGGGCCATGTACGAGACGAACGGCGCCCGATCAGACCAGCCTTCGCAAGAGCCACAGTCGGTGAGGAGTCGCTTTCGCTGCCATGCCGATGGCCGCCAACCTGGCAGCCGCAGCCGAGGTCGGGGCCGCATCCGGCCGGAGACGGAAGGGGAGTCGGGCTCCTCCGCCACTACGCGCGAGCGTGCTGCGGCTCTGCCGGCGCGCGGTACTCGACGCGCAGATGCGGCGTCTCCAGCCGCTCATGCCCTTGAGCGCGCGAGGTCAGGCAGCTTTCGAGCATCCCGCTGACAAGCAGCGTCCGTTCGGCGGGATAGGGCGCGCGGCCCGTCATGAACATCTCCTCGATCTTCGACACGAGGCACGCGGAGTACGTCACGTTGGGGACGGGGGTCAGGAAGAACTGCGTCGAGACGGGATCGACCTCGCCTCGGACCTGCGCGGCGAAGCAGTAGTCGCGGACGGCTCCGTTCAGCATGAGCAACGTCGCGCGGAAGCCGTCGTTGTATTCGATGAAATACGCCGACGGGTTCTCGACCAGTCGGTGTATCTCCCCGCTGCCGACAAGGTCCTGCGGCCGCCCGTCATCGACCGAGAAGCCGCATAGCGTGTCGCTGCGGGATATCGCGGACTCCAGCAACGTCTCCGACCACCGACCGTCCTCTCCGGCGCGCCACACCTCCTCGCCGTCGATGAGCTGCACCGCGCGCACCCCGACCTCGCCGCCCCGACGTCGCTCGACCATGCACTGCATAGCTTCGAGGGCGTGGTAGTCCATCGGGTCGGAGCCGCCGACGCCGACCATCAGGGCGTCCTCGATCTCGCAGTCCAGAGGCAGTTCGACATCCGGCAGACGCCACGTCACGGGCAGCGACGAGCCGGCGAGGAGCGGGAATCCGAGCCGAAGCGCGTCGTCGACCATCTCCCGGGCCTTCTCGAAGCGGTACGAGAGGTGTTTGTCGTTGTAGATCGGCACGGCGCGCCCCTGCTCCTCGAAGACGCGGACGCACTCCTTGAAGAACTCGTAGCGGGGATACAGCACCTGAGACATGTCGTTCTTCGGGTAGTCGCCGTGTTCCCCGATGAGCAAGACACCGTCTACGTCACATTCGACGGCTTCCGCGATCGTCGGACAGACGGTGAATCCGAACTCGCGGGCGCGGTCTCCGCTCTGGTCGCCCTCAGGCCGCTGATCGACGTAGAGCGAGACGATCTGCGCGTTCGGGCGATGCCATCGGCCCTCGTGCGGATAGCCGACGAGAAAGCGGTCGACCATATGCTGCGCGTGGGAGAGGTAGCGGTAGATGGTCGCGATGACGGCGATGCGTTTCGGCTTCATTCGGCTTCATTTCCCAACGAGGCGACTCGAACGCGCGTGACGGCTCAGCTTCGCCAGTAGGTCGACTCTTCTGGGGCGACGTAGGCGATGTCCAGATGCGGCGTCTCGACCTGCCGCTGTCCGTCCCCTTGCTCTTGGGCAAGGCTGTCCACTCCCGCGATCACGAGCCCCGATGTCAGCAGCGTGCGTTCCACGGGGTACGACGGCTCGCCGGTAAGGAACAGTCGTTCGATGTGGTGGACCTGCGGCGAGAAGAAGTTCGCCAGGGTTGTGCGGGCCGGTGGCATCGGCAGGTACATCTGCGTCGAGAGCGGGGCGTCGCGACCCTCGATACGCGCGGCGAAGTTGAAGTCCTGCACCAGTCCGTTCAGCAGGAGCATGGCGCTGCGCAGGCCGTCGTGATGCTCGTACACGTAGGCGATGGGGTCTTCCACGATCTTCTTCAGGTCGTCGATGGTTGGGAACGGGTTGTTGAATCCCGGCCGCGATGGGGTCAGCGTGTGGCTGCGGGACATCGCCGACTCGAACAGCTCGCGCGACCAGACGCCCTCGTGATGCGCCTTCCAGACAGCGTCGCCGCGGTACGCCTGTACCCACCGCACGCCCGTCTCGCCGCCTTCGCGTCGTTCGACCATGCACTGTAGCGTTTCCAGCGCGTGGATATCGCCTCCGTCGATGCCTCCGCACGCTACGCAGACGGCTTCGGTCACGGGCGCTCCGTAGGGCATGTCGATGGACGGGGTCCTCCACGTCACCGGCAGCGACGACCCGGCGAGCATTGGGAAGCCCATGTCCCGCGCGGTGTTGACCATCTCCCGGCACCACTCCCATTTCCACGATAGGTGCTTGTCGTTGAAGACGGGGACGGATCGACCGCTTTCGCGGAACACGTCGACGATCTCGCGGAAGAACTCGTAGCGCGGGAAGAGACGCTGTCCCCTGTCGTTCGTGGGGTAGTCGCCGTGTTCGCCGATCAGCAGGACGCCGTCCACGTCGAGGGCGTGGCCGCCTTGTGTGAGCGTCTCGCGGATGGTCGGGTAGACCGTCATCGACGGGAAACGTTCGGCGCGGTCTCGGCTGAGGTCGTTCTCGCCGACCTGATCGACGTAGAGCG
>NYZG01000390.1 GCA_002687025.1 Candidatus Poribacteria bacterium | reverse complement strand
GCGGAACGATGGTAGAGGGGCCATGGCGAGACCCTAACCCAGACACACACCTCCCGGCCAGGGGGCGTCCCAGATCAGGCTGAGTAGTCACGACGATAGCGCGAACTTCTGGACGCGACCGTCCAACTGACCGTTGATGATGTCCCCGTTGGGCAAGAAGGCGATGGCGTGATTCCCCGCCATCTGGCCCGGGTTGCGACCGAGTTCGCCGAAGAAGCCGACCACCTCGCCCGCCATGGTGACCTCGGTCACCCTTGCGTTCGGAGCGTCGCAGATGAAGAGGCGCCCCGGCGAAACGTACGTGACATCGGACGGTCTGCCGATGTGCGTCCATACGGTGACGAGTGCCCCATCCGGGTCGAACACCTGAACACGCCACATGTTCCGGTCGGCGACGTAGACAAGTCCGTCGTCGTCGACGGTGAGCGCATGCGGCAGGACAAACTGCCCAGGCCCTTCCCCGGCCTCGCCCCATTCGAGCATGAACTTGCCGTCGGGGTCGAATTTCGCAACGCGCATGTTGGCGCCGTATCCGTCGGAGACGTACATCTCGCGCTGCGCGTTGAACGCGATGTCCGTGGGCCGGTCGAACAGCTCACCCGACCCGCGGTCGCCCCTGACGCCGAGGGTAGACAGCGTCTCTCCGTGGGGGGAGAGCTTATAGATGATGTGGGCGCCGTCGTCGGTGAGCCACACGTTGTCGTCCGCATCGCAGGTCACCATGTGCGGCTGCTGGAAGTCGATATGGTCCCAGGAGGACAGGACCTTTCCGGCCGAATCGAAGCAGATGAGCGGCGGGGCCTTCCTTCCGCGATGGAACAGATACACGCGGTCCTCGGAGTCCGTGTCGACGCCCGCTACCTGCCCGAGCTTCCAGCCTTCGGGCAGCGAGCCCCATCCAGGCACGACTCTGTACCCCATGTCGACGGGACTGTGGAGGACCTCCCACGCCCGCGTGCGCAGCATCTCTTCGCTACCCATGAGTCTCCCTGTTTCCAACATGCGGCCGCGGTCGGGCAAGAGCGCCCTCGGTGTTCCCGAGGACATCGCTGTGCCGTGGACTGTCCACGATAGCTGGTCTGGTCAATGGGTGGAAGGTCCAGTGAGAGGAGATGGGTATGCCGCCTGACGACCATGCGGTCGGAATCGATCCCAGGTAGGGCGGTGGGCCCACGCACGTTCCGCCACGGCGGCCCAGCGCGGCGCCCGACGCTGGGAAGCAGCAGCCGCCCGCCGTGGCGCGATATTGGTTTTTCTGGTCTGCGCTGTAACGCCTGGCCAATCAGCCCCGTCGTTTAGACCAGAGTGGCTCTCCGAGGGAGCCGGCAAGAGCGCGAAAGGGCTCAGCCCACCTTCGCAACGCTCGGTCGATCTGACATCGACACCCCTTTCTGCCTGTCCGCGTGGCCAACAGGTGCCCAGAAAGGAGTGTACTGTGTCCACGCATCGCAACCTGCCCGCCCGCCCGAATACCGAGCGCCTAAAGAACCCTCGCGTCTATGGCGCAACCGTAGTTGGAAAGAGCAGTAGAACGTCCACGAGATGCTCGTCGCGGCTGGAGGACATGATTGACGAGGCAAGGAACCCTCGAGTCATACGACGGCGACGGCGTGGGCCAGCAGGCTGTCCGCTGCTGCATGGCGTGTACTTGCGCGCGCGTCGAACGCTTCGTTCACTGCTTTTTGGCGGCGCGCGGCGGTAGCGAGGAGTGTGAGTCGCACGTGACACGTCCGGCAGCCATCAGCCAATCGAAGACCCTAATCCTCCTGTGCATGACCTTCGTCGCCTTTACAATCATGGGCTGTTCGTCCTATGCGGCTGTATCGACCGCGTCCGCCCTCACTGTATCCACCTCTGCGTCGGCCGACCGACCGTCGACGCAGAGGCCTACCCGCAGAGCCCTGATCAGCAATCGCATTCACGCAATAGCCGCCGATGCGACGAACGTTTGGATCACCACGGACAAGGGAGTCTCCCGCCTCGTCCGCGCAACCGGCGCATGGTCGCACTACGCGCAAGACGACGGCCTCGCCTCCGACGACATACGGGATGTTGCCGTTGACGAGAACACCGTCTGGTTCGGCACGTCCGCCGGTCTGAGCGTCTACGACCTACAGGCGGACACGTGGCGCACGTTTCGCGAGCGTGACGGTCTTGGCGCCGACACTGTCAACCGGATCGCCCTGGACGGGGAGTACGTGTGGGTCGGAACGGAATGGAACGGCGTAAGTCGCTACAACCGTCGAACGGACAGCTGGGAGGTACGCACTCGTTCGGACGGACTCTCGCACGAAGGAGTCACAGCCTTTGCGGTCGACCGAGAGACCGTATGGATCGGGACGTACGTGGGCGTCAACCGCTACGACAAGGTCACGGATTCTTGGACCGTCTACCAACGGCAGGACGGTCTCGTGGAAGGCCCAACCCGCGCCATCGCGATCGCCGACAGTCTTGTCTGGATCGGGTCTGAGTACGGCGGAATCAGCGTGTACGACGAAGTCAATCGCGCCTTCGTGCAGACGTACACAGAGTCAGACCTGCTGAGCAGCGACGACATAAGGGCGTTCCTTATCGATGGTTCCAGCGTCTGGATTGGCTCCGCTAATCAGGGGGCGCAACGGTACATCCGCGCGGTAGACTCCTGGATCCAGTACACCACAGACGACGGCCTGGCCGGCAATCACGTAAGCGCGATCTCCGCACACGGCGACGAAGTATGGCTAGGGACGTGGGACAACGGCGTAAGCGTCTACGACAAGGTCCGTAACAGCTGGATCCATTTCGGCCTAGCCGAGTTTGCGCCGGAGGAGGACGTGACTGACGTCGCCGAGGACGCCTCAGGCGCGGTGTGGCTCACTACTCACCGAGGTCTGTATCGATACGATCCGGCGACGGGTTCATGGACGCGGTTCGGGAAGCGTGAGGGGCTGCCCACGGAGTACACCACGGCCGTAGAAGCGGCCGGTGACACCTTGTGGATCGGATCATCCCGGGGGCTCGTGGAGGCGCGGCCGCTGAACGGCGGCGTCGACCTGGCAGTTGATGCTGTCGCTCCTGAGGTGGGCTACGTTACCGCGCTTGCGCACACACACGATGTGCTGCACGTCGGAACGGCCGATGGAGTGTTCACGCGCGACTCAGCGGGGAACTACCGCATCGTGCAACACACCGCAGCCCGTCGGATTCGTTGCCTGGCGGCAGACGACGGCGGCATCCTACTGGGAACGGACGACGGCGCGTACTCCCTCGACCCACAACATGGGCCTCTCCAGCCAATCTGGGCGGGCGGGTCCGTCAACTCCGCCGCGGGGATAGGGGGAGTGGCGTGGCTCGGAACAGACGTTGGCGTGATTCGGGTCGACACCGACTTGGGCGTCGCCTCCGCGCTACGCGGCTGTCCCACGCATGCGACGAGTGTCGCGCCGTCAGCCGACGGTCAGACGGTCTGGGTCGGTTCGCCGTCCGGCCTGACGTCCGTTCACGCCTCAACCCTGGACGTGTCTCCTGATCCAGCAGACCGACGCTCCGTGCTCGCGCTCGCATCACGCGCCGCCGGCGGCATGTGGGTCGGCACAACCGTCGGGCTTTCGCAAAGCGGGTCTTCCGGCGCTATCGAGCGCCACGACGCCCGTGTGGTACGCGATCCGCTTATCCAGGACGGCGCGGCGCACATCGAATACGACGGCGACTACATCTGGTTCGCGAATTGGTCGGAATCACCGAACGGAGCCATCGTACGGCGCGATCGCCGTGACGGGACATGGCGTCGGTTCACGCGGGAGACCATCCTCGGCGCCACCGACGCCCGAGCGCCGACCGAAGTGAACCGGATAGTCGCCCGTGATGGACGCGTCTGGTTCGCGACGGATTACGGCGTCCTAACGTACGATCACCTGTCCGACGGTTGGACCCACTACACCACCACCGATGGTCTCCACTCAGACGACGTCCGTACGCTGGCGGTGTCGGGCAGTGCGGTGTGGGCGGCGTCGGAGTTCTCTACGGGGGTTAGCCAACTCGACCTTCGGACTGACGAGTGGTTCCACAGGCGGCTTTCACAACTCATCCACCCGACGAGCCACGCCGACGGCGCAACGGACCACATCTACGAGATGGCGGCGGACAGGGACTCGGTGTGGCTCACACTGACCGCATCCGGGGTGCGCCGACTGAGCGAAGATGGCTCCGAGATCGTCTACACGAAGGAGGACGGTCTGGCGCGGACCGGCTCCCGGTGGATTGTAGTCGAGGGTAAACGCGTCTGGGTTGGCCACCGGAGCGGTCGTGGCGCCGGCGCCCTCTCCATGTACGACAGGACCACCGCGGCGTGGACCGTCTACTCCAGCGGCGACATGCTCGAACACGACTCCGTGAGGAAGGTGGTTGTCGGCGAGAAGTATGTCTGGGTTCTGTATGACGAGTTGAGGGGCGGCAGCATCACGGGCTATCACCGGCGGACCGGCGAATGGCTTACGGTTCGTGGCGCGATCCACGGGCCCGAGCAGGTTACCGAGGTATGGGAGGACGGAGCTCACCTGTGGTTGGCAGCCGGGCAGCAGGGGGTCTACCGCTACCATCTCGGGGCGGGTACGTGGATGCACTTCAGCTCGGGAGGTACCAAGAGATCCCTACCCTCTAACTACGTCAACGAACGTGGCGTGAGTGGCGACGCTGCCGATGTCTGGGTCGCGACCTCAGCGGGCGTGGCCAGATACGAGAAGGATTCAGAAACCTGGACGACGTTCCGGAGCCGCGCACACCTTGACGGAACGGAAGCGCGGGCGCTCGCGGCCGACGAGCGGTACGTCTGGGTCGGCACAGACCGCGACATCTCACGCTACGACAAACGCTACGGCGTGTGGAATCGCACTCCCCTCGGCCGCCGCAACAGCCTCGGAGGCGCGACCGCGTTCGCGGTCGACACACGCTACCTGTGGATGAGCACTGCGGGCAAAGGACTGGGTCGATACGACAAGATCACCGACCGTTGGTTCGTATGGGGAGCGGAGGATGGTCTCGTGGGCGATATGGTAAGAGCCATCGCGGTGGATGAGACCGACGTGTGGATCGGCGCCGATGGCGGCGTCGGCAAACTGACACGCCTCTCCGACACGTTCACAGGCTGGGAAAACCATACATCGGCGATGCGCCTGACGGCCGACAAGTTCGCTGACGAATACTCCGAGACGCTGGCGTCCAACGACGTGTGGTCTCTCGCCGTCCAGGGAGATGAGGTCTGGGTAGGCACGCGGCACGGGGCCAGCCAGTACCAGGACCGCCGCGACGTGTGGCGTACGTTCACGATGTCGGACGGTCTTACGGACAATGAGATCAGCGTCGTCTGCGTAGATGGAGAGGACACCTACTTCGCGCACAACGCAGGCGTGTCCGTGTATCACGCGGGGTCGGACTCGTGGGATCACTACTCCAATGCCGGCGAAGGCTCACTCGTAAGCGACCATATCACCACGGTGGTGGCCGGGTCTGCCGCCATATGGTTCGGCACGTTAGATGCCGGAGTCATGCGACTCGACAAGGCGACTCGCGAGTGGACGCATTTGGGCGTCGCGAAGGGACTTCCACACGGCACTGTGCTCTCGCTAGCCATGGACGGATCGCAGCTGTGGATCGGTACCCAACGCGGTCTGGCGCGGTACGACACCGGCGCCGGCAGGGCCGTGGTGTTCATGCCGTATGGAGACTCCGAGGATCTACCCTACATGGTGGTGACCACAACGCCGCAAGAGGCGCAACGGCGGAACAGCGCCACGTCGCAGGATCACGGTGGGCCACTGGACCCGAAGTAGCGACCGGCTCTATCTAGCGCCGTCGGGCGCACGGCGGACACCTCCAGCGGCTCCTTGGACTGCGGTCGTAACGCTTGACGACCCCCTTCGTTCGTTATAGCAGAGACTGGCTCTCAAGGGAGCCGCCAAGACCGCGAAAGGGGTTACCCCGCCTTCGCACCGTTCGCGTCGATCTCGCATCGACACTCCTTTCTGCCTGTCTACGCGGTCAACAGGCGCATCGAAAGGGGTGTAGTATGCCTGCCCGCAGCAGCCTGCCCGCACGTCCGAATCTCGAGCATCTCAAGGACCAGGCGAAGGGTCTTCTCAGTTCGCACAGATCCGGCAGCAGGGAGTGCGTGCCGAGACTGAAGGCGCATCTTCCAAGACTGTCGGACACGTCCGACTCTGTGGTCCTGGTGGCGAAATTCTCGCTGCTGGATGCACAGTTGGTGGTCGCTCGCGAGTACGGCTTCGACAACTGGCAGATGCTCACCGAGTACGTCGAATCGTCGACACATCCGCCGGCCCCGATCGATCTGGACGCAGACCCAAAGACTCTCCGCGTCGAGCAATTGGTGCGCGACGGTCTGATGAGTTCCCGGGAAGCGGAGTACGTCCTCACAGGCAGCGAGGGTTGGCTCGGCGAGGTCATGACAGAGGCAGGGGAATACACGGAGCGCGAACTCGAGTTCATGGATGCGGCTCTGATACGGAGACCGCCACAGGAGGCAACCTGCGATGTCGAACGCATGCAAGCCATGTTCGTGGAAGAGCCTGAGCTCATCGAAACCGCAGGGCCTGCGGCGCTTGCCAAGGCGGTGCAGTCGAAAGGAGCGCTGCCGGCAGTCGAGTTCCTACTGCAGCGCGGCGTGCCTCGTATCACGCTGAATCCACTCGAACATAACGAACTGTCGCAGGCCGTGTACGGCAACACCGTTGACAACCTTGACGGCCTGCGAATGGTGTTCGATGCCGGGTTCGCCGATGCATCCGACATTCAGCATCGATGGGCTCACTCGGGATGGCCCGCCCACGTCGGACTTCTGTTCTGGGCTCGGCGTGAGGCCGAGGTGACAGAACTCCTCCTCGACCACGGCGCTGATCGGACCCTCGAGGTACCGGATCGAGGAGGACTGACGCCGCTGCAGCATATCGTGTACGAATGGGACGGGCGGTGGGGCCGGTGGGAGGGCAACTTCCCGGCCGGTCGGCTCTACCTGGAACGAGGCGCGTACTACGACCTGTTCTCCGCGTGCGGGTTCGATGACGTAGAGCGTGTCCGGGAACTCATCGAGGAGGACTCCTCATGCGTCAACACCCGCCACGCAAACGGCTCAGCGCCGCTGCACTGGGCGGCGCGGCAATCGTCCTACGCGTGCGCCGAACTCCTTCTGAATAGCGGCGCCGAGGTCGATCCGGTCTATCCGTCGCTGGGTTTCACGCCGTTTCACTGGGCCGTTAACCCAGACCTCGTCCACTTGCTCCTCGATCACGGCGCGGACATCAACGCTCAGGACAAGAAAGGGCGGACGAAGCTCCATCATGCGACTTCCCTCAACAGTAGAGATATGGCGGAGGACCTGATGGCGTTGGGAGCGGACGTGACGCTCAGAAACGCCAAAGGGAAGACCGCATTCGAAGTCGCAGGGCGGTACTGTGCGTACTTACGCCCGACGAAGTCGGGGGAGAGACGCTGGCCGGGCCCTGACGTCCCGTTGACGGTGTTCGAAATCGCGGAACTACCCGGACTCGGTATGAAGACGGTTCGGGCGCTGTACGAACGCCACGGTGTCCAGTCGCTCGATGATGTCCAACGGATGGTGAGCGACGGATCGCTCGCGACCGTCAAAGGCATCGGCGAGAAGACGATCGACTCCATTCGTGTGGTGCTCGAGCTCGCCGCCGTACTCACCTACGAGCGCTTACCATGGCCAAGGCGCATGAAGGTCATCCGACTGCTGCTCACAGGCCATGGAGTGCGTTCGGTGGCAGACATCGCGCGCATGGCCGCGGACGGAACCTTCGACCGAGAACATGTGGAAGGGGTCGGCCGCGGATGGATTGAGCCCATACTGGACGCGTTGGGCATCGAATACTAGCAACACGTCGCGGTCGCATTGAGGAGTCCGATGTTGGCGAGCGAGCGATGGCAGCAGGCCCGCGGCGACTCGCCCGTCTTGACCGCAAGGCGTGCGAGCCGTGCCTCCCACCGCCACTGGTGAACCCGTGACCGCCAACAGGCTGACTTGC
>NYZG01000389.1 GCA_002687025.1 Candidatus Poribacteria bacterium | reverse complement strand
TGAGCGGCCGCGGGAGGGTGCCATGCTGTGCCTCGTCAGGGGCAAGCCAGCGACGTTGTTGGGTCGAGATTCCTCGCCTTCGGCTCGGAATGACAGTCCCTGGCGTTCGTTTCGGCTCGCGAGCGGCTACACACTGAGCGTCCCTGTGCTCCATGAGATGGCCCTGGCATGGGCCCGCGTCAGGCGGGCCGGCGACGCCGCCTAAGCGCCGCCACCGCGCCCGACACGCCCAGCAAGCACAGCCCGGCGATGGCGTACGGCAACATGTCTCCGCCCGACGCCCTGTAGCCGGCAACGGCGATTCGGCGCTCTTCGGTGTTCCGGCCGGCAGCGGCCTTGGCCAAGCGCCAGTAACCGCGGCCCTGCTCGACGCTGTACGCGCGGTCGGTCATCCGTGCGCAGACGATCATGGCGCGAGCGTCGTCGGTTTCGGCGCTCCACGCGTCGAGGAGGGCCGTCACGAACTCGGCGTCCATGTCGGCGGGGACATCCAAATCCGTCGCCCGCGCGGCTAGAGCCGTCCGCAACGCCTCTTCCGCGAAGCCTTTACCGTGGTAGATGCCGGCGACCTGCCACAGTGTGCGCTGTTCGAGCGTGATGTCCACGGCGATATCCTCGTGGCCGTCGTAGACGAACGACGCGCCGCCGAATTGGCGCTCGTCGGGCGTGGCGGCAATCACGCGGTACTCCGCGCCCGGCTGCAACCGCAACTCCTCGACGTCGAGCTCGTACGGGCCGGGGCCGTTCAGATGCGCGACGACGCCCGCATCGGGCAGTAGGGCGACCAGCAACTCGCCCACGCGGGCGCCTTGATCCGCTGTCACCTCGCCACCGACGGCGATGCGCTCCAGGGGGAAGTTCGCGGCCCGGGATTGGCCTACGGCCTCGGTGAGTTGGAGCACCCGCGGCTCGGGACGCCGGTAGCCAGCCCTGTGGACGACGACCTCGTGGCGCCCGAGCTCGCCTGTGGCGAATCTGTAAGGAACGTCGCCCACGTCCACGCCATCCACGACAGCACGGGCGCCGAGAGGGCCATTGATCATGATCGCGGAGGGGAGTAGGTACAGCAACGTCGCCTCGCCCGTCAACCCGGAGATGGCGTCGGCGCTCGTGATTCCGGTCTCGTAGATAGCGGCCTGATACGCGACACCGAGCTCGTGCACGCCCAACGCCGCGTCGGCGTTCGTGTCGGCGGCATCGGTCAGCAGGCGGGCAAGGGTGGCCGCCATCGGCTCGAGCTTGTCACTGCGCGCGATGGTCGTGACGGCGGCGTCGCCGACGGTGGCGCGCGCTCCGAAGTACACCATGAGCGACTCGTCTACGGTGCGCACGTCGAGGAACAGCGCGACGGACACGTCGGGACCAAACGCCCTCAGCCATTCGACCAGCTCGGTGTCGCGGATCGGGCGGGGATCGTCTGGCGGCGGTGCAGCGAGATCGGCATGTCCAGGATAGAGGTACATCGCGCTCTCGGTGGGCGGCTTGGTGACGTACGCCCGCAGATGCAGGATCGCCATGGCACCCGGCGCCAGGCGCGCGCCGAGAGAGGCTATGTGCCCCTGGATCTCCTCGCGTGACAGCCGTTGGCCGGCGACGACCGTGAGCCGGTCGGCCGGCACGCCCATGTATTCCTCGATACGGCCGGCGAAGGCGCGGATCGCGGCATCGGCCGATGGGCGCGCGGCCGCCCCGGCTGGATCGCCCACGTCCAGGAAGAGACCCCACGTCGGCCGCGCGGCGGCGCCCATCGGCCGCGCATGGGTCGCTGCCGCGATTAGCAGGACGAGGGCCGCGATAGCCGCGCACGCTCTCGGCGCGCGGGGTTCAGTCGTTGAGGAGATCACTGCTCAGCACCGTGGGACACCAATACTTCTCGATGTGTTGCACGACGAGTTCCGTGCCCTCGTCATGGCTGACGTGCGGAGGCATCGCCGGGTTGTACATGGCGTCGGTGAGATCGCGAACGAGCACCACACGGATGCCCCATCGCGTCATCTGCCGGATCGCGAACGATCGGCCCAAGACGCACATGTTCGTGTGCACCCCCATGATGATGAGGTCCACGATCCCAAGCTGCGCGAACAGGTTGTATACCTCGCGGCCGTCGTCGGAGATGCCGTCGTATTCCCCGATGTCGACGCCCGCATGCTGCCGCGACCACGCCTGATGAGGCTCGCATCCCGGGGTGTCGCAGCCGTGGTCGGAGTCGTCGATCGGAAGGGGAGGATCGGACAGGTCCAGGGCCTCCGGCGGCTCGGCCTCCGGCGCCGCAGCCATGCGGAGACGCTGGGACGTGTCCGCGTAGAACTCCATCGTGCCGCTGGGGGCATGTATGATCTGCAGGCCCCGCCCGCGAAGAGCTGATGCCACCTCATTCATGCGCGGCGCCATGTCATTTACACGTTCGGTGGCGCCTGTGCACCAGTGCTCATCCCACACGTCGCATAGAAGCAGCGCGGTCTGCGCCGTCTTGAACTCCTGCCGGACGACGGTCTCACGCCACGCGTCGTCGCCCTTGAACGGACGGACGCGCGTGCGCGCGGGAAACTGGATCGTCCCGTCGGTCGGGGGGCGTAGTGGCGGCTGCGCGCCGCTGCCCGAGTCGTTCGCCATGCGTGCCTCCATTGCCGTGCCAGAGATGACGGGCTCCGTGGCTATGTCCCCGGCTCGGCCACGACATAGCGCAGGATGGTCCCCCATTCACCGGCGATCCAACCGGACGCCGGGCCCGTGAAGGTGATGTCGGTCAGGTCCACTGCCGTGCCACTTCGTCGCGTGCGCCATCTGCGGCCGCCGTCGCGAGTCTGTAGGATCGTCCCCTTGCCGCCCACGGCCCAGCCATTCTCACGGTCGAGGAAGAAGACATCGTACAGCGGGTCCTGCGCGCCGGTATCCTGCGTGGCCCACGATTCGCCGCCGTCGGAGGTGTGGAACATGCGACCATCGGCCGCGGTAAGCCATCCCGTCAAGTCGTCGACGAAGTGCACCCCGAGCAGCCACACCTCACCAAGTTCGCGGGCCTGCGGGGTCCACGAGGCGCCGGCGTCCACCGTCCGAAGCACGGTTCCGCCGTCGCCGACGACCCATCCCGTTGTCGACGTCGGGAAGCTGAGCGCGAACAGGTCGCGGCCCGTCGGCGTGGGCGCCTGCAACCATGAGCCCCCGCCATCGACAGTGCGGATAACCACGCCGCCCGCGCCAGCCGCCCATCCGGTCGTGCGGTCGGCGAACCGCACGTCGAGAAGCATTCCGTCGACGGGCGTTTCCTGGGTTTGCCACGTCAGGCCGCCATCCTTGGTGTGCATCACCGTGCCGAACTCCGCTACCGCCCACCCGAAGGCGTCATCTGGGAAATGCGTCGCGCCGAAGCACTCCATTGTTGCGCTGTCCTGGGCATTCCACGTCGCTCCGCCGTCGACGGTTAACAGCATCTCCCCGCGGTCGCCCGCGGCCCAGCCGCGCTCCGCGCCGACGAAGCATATGCCGGATAGCAGCGCGCCCGTGGGGGATTGCTCGTGCCACGTCTCGCCAGCGTCACGGGTGTGCATGATCGTGCCGAACTCGCCGACTACCCACCCCTCGCTGTCGTTCACGAACTCCACACCCCTGAACACCGGGTGTGCTCCGTGCAGACGCGTCGGCCCGCCCAGTTGGTGGCGCCATGTCGCGCCTCCGTCCGGGGAATGCAGCACGGCCCCCATATCGCCCGCCAACCAGATGGCCCGCCCGGCGAACGCCATGTCGTAGAGCATGAACGAATGCAACGGCTCGTCACCGGGGGCGCGCACCTGGCCGTAGGCAGCTGAATGACGCTCGTTGGAGCCCTCCGTGACGTGCTCCCACGTCTCGCCACCATCCGAAGTCCTGAGCACCGCGCGGCGATCGCCAATGGCGAATCCATGGCGCGAGTCGGTGAAGTGTAGGCGCGTGATTTCGGCCCGGGCCGCGCTCTTGGGCAGGGCTTGCGGCGACCAGTTCAGCCCGCCGTCCGTGGTGTGGAAGACGCGGCCGTCCCAGGTGGCCACCCAGCCGGTGTCGTCGTCCACGAACCACACCGCCCTCAGGGACGCGCGGAGGAGCCCGTTCTGGCGGCGCTCCCACGTCTCGCCGTCGTCTTTCGAGGTGTACGCCGCCGCGAAGTCGCCGACGATCCACATGCGCCCCTCCTCGGGGACGTGCATGTCGAAGTAGGTGTCCTGTGTTCCCAACGGCGCCATGCGCCAGTTCGCGCCACCGTCGGCCGTCTTCAGCACCACGCCCGACTCGCCGATTATCCACCCGCGCAGCGGCCCCCGGAACGCCACGCGACGCAGAGGCTCGATCACGCCGCTATCCTGCTCTTCCCACGTCGCCCCGGCATCGGTCGTGTGGGCGATCAAGCTCGTCTCGGCTCCCACGGTGTTCCCTACGGCCCAACCCTCGGTCGGGGACACGAAGGTCACGTCGTAGAACGTCCCACGCCAGCCCGTCTCACGGGTGACCTCCCACCGGCCGATGGGCATGGGCCGCGCTTGGGCGTCGTCGGCGCGGCAGCCCACGGAAGACGCTCCCGCGACCAGCGCCGCCGCCAGAGCGAGGGAGTGCACGGCGTGTCTCAGAGTGCGATGTTTCGCTCGCGCGTCGTGCATTCGCGTGATCCCCACGGGCCGCGATGTAGCAAGCGCTGTGCCATCTCAGGATACCGGCCTCGGGGCCGGCGGCGCCACCCGCGCCCATGGCGCCCCAGGGGGATTTCATGAATTAGTCTGCAGTTTGGGCGGCAGCCAGGAGGCGCGATGTTGTGCCTCGTCAGCGGCGGCCCAGCGACGTTGTCGGGTCGAGATTCCTCGCCTTCGTCTCGGAATGACAGTTCCTGGCGCTGGTCTCGGCTCGCGAGCGGCTACGCACCAGGCGTCCCTGTGCTTCAAGAAATGCCCCTGCATGACACCCCGGCTGCGGCGGTGCTAGAATCGCGCGGTTCGCCCGAGCAAGAGAGACGCGAAGGAGCACGCCCCGTGAGAGCCGCTCGACTCATCGCCCCGCGCACGTACGACATGGTCGATGTACCGATCCCCTCACTCGATGACGCGCCGGCGGACCGTGTCGTCGTCAAGACCAACCGCGTCTGCCTGTGCGCGAGCGACATGCCGGCGTTTGCGTACGACCTCGGAACGTACCCGCAGCGACCTGGGCTTTCCGCGCACGAGTGCCTCGGGACGGTGGTCGAGAGCACGTCGGCGCGGCTCGCGGTCGGCGACGAGGTGCTGGCCGTGCCCGACGGGAGCTGTGGCATGGCGGAGTACTTTACCGCCGACGCGGTGCGAACCGTCCATCTGCCCGACGGATTCAGCAACGAAATCCTGATGGCCCAGCCACTCGGGACCGTGATCTGGGCGGCCCGGAAGCTGCCGAACATGCTGGGCGCGAAGACCGTGATTTACGGGCAGGGGCCCATGGGGCTCCTCTTCTGCCGCCTATTCAGCAACCTCGGCGCGAGGACGGTCGTCGGCGTCGAGCGCGTCCCGGAGCGGCTGGCCCTCTCCGAGGCGATGGGCGCCACGCACGTCGTCAACTCCGACGAGGAGGACGTTGTCGCGCGCGTGCGCGAGATCACGGGCGGCGAGATGGCCGACATCGTGGTCGAGATCGTGGGTCACAACACGGAGACGCTCACGGCGTGCGTGTCGCTCCTGCGACGCAGCGGGACACTCCTGGCGTTCGGCGTGCCGGACGACGCGATCTACCCGGTTCCGTTCGCCGAGATGTTCGGCAAGAACATCTCGCTCATCGGGTCGGTCGGCCCCGACTGCCAGCACGACTACCCGCTCGCCATCGACATGATCCACCAGGGGCGGCTGGACGTCACGCCCATCCTGACCCACGACATGCCGTTCACGGCGTCCGACGTGCAGAAGGGGTACGAGCTGTTCGTCGGTCGGAAGGAAGGCGCCGTCAAGGTCATGATCCACATGGAGTAGAGGGATCGCAGTGACGGCCGCGCGATGCGAGTTGTAGCCGGCACGTACGGGGGTCGCACGCTGACGGCCCCCAAGGGCGACCACGCCCGGCCGACGAGCGACCGCGTCAAGGAATCGCTCTTCGCCATCCTCCGAGCCGATGTGCCGGATGCTGCCGTTCTCGACCTGTATGCCGGCTCGGGCGCGCTTGGGTTGGAGGCGCTGAGCCGGGGCGCCCGCCACGTGACGTTCGTCGATCGGAACCCCAGGTCGATCGCCGCCATACGCGCGAACCTTCGCGCGCTCGACGTGCCGGCCGAGGCCGCGACCGTCGTCAAGTCTCCGGTGATGGCCTGGCTCAATGGCCCGTCGCCTACCGAGCCAACGTACGGTCTCGTGCTCCTGGACCCGCCGTACGACACGCCGGACGCCTCGGCCGCGCTGCAGACTCTGGCCGACCACGCGGCGCTCTCCGATCAGGTCACGGTGGTTGCCGAACACGCGCGGAATGCCAACATCGCCGATGTCTACGGGCGCCTGGAGCGCACGCGCACCCAGCGGTACGGGGACACGTCGCTATCGTTCTTCAGCGGGGCCCCGAGCGACGTCTCTTAGCCGGCCGCGACTCGCGGCAGGCGTAGTACACTGAGTGCAACAAGCTCACCAGACAGGGGGACACCACGCATGGCCGATCAGGCGCGCAAGGACCAGATAGTCGAGGGACTGAAACAGGCGTACTGGATGGAGTTAGAAGCGGCGATCAACTTCATCGCGTGCTCCATCAACCCCGACGGCGTGCGGGCCGCGGAGATAAAGCAGTCGCTCGCGGGGGATGTCGTGGCGGAGATCGGACACGCGCAGGCCGTGGCGGCGCGCATCAAGGAGCTGGGAGGAACCGTGCCGGGCTCGCAGGGATTCGAGCCCACGCAGACGTCCCTCCAGCCGCCGGAGGACTCTACCGACATCGTCTCGGTGATCCGCGGAGTCATCGACGTCGAAGGCGCCGTGATCGAGCTGTACAACCGCGTTATCGCCCTGTGCGATGGCGTGGACTACGTCACACAGGATCTGTGCATCCGCTGCCTCGCGGATGAAGAAACGCACAAGGTCGAGTTCGAGGGTTTCCTCAAGGAGTACGAGACCCGAGGCTAGGGCGCCGCAGGAGCGGTCGGGCATATATCCGCCAATGTACACGCGGCGCAGTCCGGCCTTCGCGCCACGCAGACCTGTCGGCCGTGCTCGATCAGCTGCAGCGAGAACCTGATCCAGTGGTCCTGGGGCAGAGCGGCCTCCAGGTCTGCCGCTATCTTGTCCGGCCCCTTCGCCGCCGACAGTCCCAACAGCGTGCTGATGCGGCCCACGTGCGTGTCCACGACGACGCCGTTCGGGCGCTTGTGCCACTCCCCCAGCACGACGTTGGCGGTCTTGCGAGCCACGCCGGGAAGCGTCACGAGGTCGTCGAATTCGTCGGGAATCTCGCCGCCGAATTCGTCACGGACGCGCCTCGCCATACCGACGAGATGCTTGGCCTTGTTCCGGTAGAATCCCGTGCGGAAGATGATGTGTTCGACGTCCGAAGCCTCCGCGTCGGCCAGCTCGTAGACTGTCGGGTATGCCGCGAACAGGTCGGGCGTCACCTCATTCACCATCTTGTCGGTGCATTGCGCGGACAGGACTACGGCGACGGTCAGCTCGTACGCGCTGCGGTAGTGCAAGGCGCACTCAGGATCGGGGTAGACGGCATCCAGGCGGCGCAGCAATTCGTCGACGCTCATGCAGCGGCGTCTCCAGGCTGTGGCGACGTGTCGCAGCGGTGTGTCCCTTCTACCCGACCGTGGGCGCGACGGCAACGCCGCGCGAAGATTGCGAACCCGGGCGCGCGGCCGCACACTGTGCCCTCGACGCGACGGCCGCGCGGCGGCCCGTCGTCGCGGGGCGGCAGGCCGCCCCCAGCAGCAGAGGACACTATGGGCGAGATAATCAGAGCAGGCGTGGCCGGGTTGGGCCGGGCGGGATGGAGCCTTCACGCGCTTACGCTGGAGCAGCTGCCCGAGCAGTACGAGGTAGGCGCCGTGAGCGACCCGAACGCCTCCCGTCAACGCGAGGCGAGCGACCGGCTAGGATGCGACACGCACGACGACTACGGCGACATGCTGGCGGACGATAGCCTGGGCCTCATCGTCGTAGCGTCGCCGTCGCATCTGCACGAGGACTTCACGGTGCGGGCGGCGGAGGCGGGCAAGCACGTGCTCGTGGAGAAGCCGTTCGCGACATCGCTCGACGGAGCGCGACGGATGATGGACGCCGCCGCGAGCGCTGGAGTCGCCGTCACGGCCAGTCAGAACTACCGTTACTCCCCCGACTGCATCAAGGTCCGCGAGGTGATCGCGTCCGGTGTATTGGGTGAGATTGTCCAGATCAAGATGCAGTGGCATAGGTTCGCCCGCCGGTGGGACTGGCAGACGCTCAAGGAGTACGGCGGCGGCGAACTGAACAACTCGGGCGCGCACGTGATAGACCAGGCGCTGCTGCTGCTCGGAGACGCCGAGCCCGAAGTCGCCTGCGAGCGACGCTCGACGAGCCTCTATTCCGGCGACGCCGACAACCACGTGAAGGTCGTGCTGTCCGCCGCGGGGGCGCCGACGGTCGACATCGAGATAACGACCAACTGCGCCTATGCGCAAGACCGATGGCTCATCATGGGCACGCAGGGCGGGCTACGAGGTTCCGACAGCAAGCTCGAGTGGAAGTACTTCGACCCCTCCGCGGTACCTGCCCGACCGATAGACCGCGAGCCAACGCCCGACCGCAGCTACAACCGTGAGGACCTGCCGTGGGCAGAGGAGGTCTACGAGGCGCCCCGCGAGTCGTTCGGCGTGCGCAACCGACGCCTGTACGAGGACCTGCACCCATCGCTCGTAGGGGACGCGCCTCTGGCCATCTCGGCCGAGAGCGTGCTGCGTCAGATAACGGTGTTGGAGAAATGCCGCGAATTGGCTCCCGTATAGCGGCATCGACAGCGGCCCTGCTCGCGCTGTGGGCGCTGTCGAGCGCCGGTGCGGACGAACGTGAGCTGCCGCCGATCGTCGTGACGCCGAGCTCGTACAGCATCGTCCAGGACGCCGCCTCCGCGCACGAGGTCGACATGCGCGAGGCCGCGAACCTGCCGCTGTTGAACAACGACGTTCTGCGCGCGGTCCACATGTTCCCGGGCGTGGCGTCGAACGACTTCACCGCACGGTTCCACCTGCGGGGGAGCGAGCGGACCGATGTCGCCGTCCGCCTGGATGGCATGGCGCTGTACGAGCCGTTTCACCTGCAAGACTTCGGCGGCCCGCTGTCGAGCATCGACCGTTCGGTGGTGGGTGGCGCGACGCTCCTCATGGGCGCGTATCCGGTCGCGTATGGGTCCGCATCGGCCGGCGTGCTGGACATCACGACGCGGTCACCTGGGCGCGAGAGGCGGGCCATG
>NYZG01000388.1 GCA_002687025.1 Candidatus Poribacteria bacterium | reverse complement strand
GAGCCGATACCGCACTGCTGTCGCGAGGCGCGCTCCCGGCTGCATGCGCAGCTTGCGGTCACTCAGTGGGCCGGGCAGCGGGATTCGTCTCCGCTACCACGCGGCTAGCTGGTGTCCCGGGGCACCCACAGCGTCAGCCGTGACGCAGGGCCCACGTGGCACGTTGCGTGAGCCGGGTCGCGCGCTAGCATTGGGCGCCGCGCCCTACCAAAGCGTTGGCGGCAACCATGCGGGGACGCGTAGTGGTTGGCGCCGTCCTGGGGCTGCTGGAGACGGCGGAGATGCGTGTGGTTCCACCACAGAGAGCGGCCGGCTCCCCGCTGGTGCCAGCGACTTCTGCCCGAAGTCGTCCCAGTTCAACGGCCTGCCATCACGCGACACCAACATGGCCCACGATGCGCTACGCGTCTGCGTGATTGAGCCAATCAACGCGGGCATGATGGCCGTCAACTTCGGCGATCGCCGCGCCATCCCCCGCATACACGCGTTCCCGGACTCGCCGGTCAGTACTCAGCTTCAGAAGGTGGGCAGCCTGGGCCTGGACAACGCCTGTCTCTACCCGACCGCGGTTCACCTCGGCACGATCGTGGGCCGCGATGCATGCTGCGGCCGCCAGGGCGACGTCTTGGAGCGCGCGCATGTGGCCGTACAGACGCTCCGGGTCATCCTCAGCGGGCCTCTGGATGCCGAAGGTCACCGACCGCCGGACGCGCTGGTCAACCAGGACATCCTGCTGCACTGACCCCACGGGGCGTGGCGTCCTGGACCCCATCCCAACCTTCCCTGCGATACGCCAGCAGCGGACGGCCCCCTGAAGTCGGAGGGGCGTTCTGTCTGTTGCTGCGCGCACGCCGGGCCGTCTACCGGCCGGTGGTCATCAGGCCTGCAACCGGGCAGCCGCGGAGTGTGGCATGTCCATGCCCATGCACGTCTCATCGGGAGTCGGCCGTGGTCGGCGGTACGCGGCGCCTTCTCCCCACCTCAGTCCTCCCCCGCAGGGAGAGGACGTTCGCCTGTGCTTACCGCAGGCGGCCTTCTCGACGGCATGCGTGTGCGTGGGCCCAGGTGGGTCACCTGCCGTTCCGACGCGCGGCGAGCAGTTCGCGCATGTGGTCTTGGGGTGTATGCTACCTGCGTCCGTCGTGGAATCGCCGGGTAGGAGGCCAGCTTGTTATCACACCGCTCCAGGGGGCCGACCATCTGGCCGGCCGCCGGCGCGGTCGTCGGCTTGGCCGTCGCCGTCGGCGTGATCACCTGGGCCAGCTCAGCCGGATACGCCGCGACCTACGGCGAGCGTCAGTCGCCGTCCGCGTCGGTATCGGCGTCGGTGCGGCCCGTCGTCGCTGTCGTCGAGCGGCTCGCGGACGCCGACGGTGTGTCATCGGTCGCACTGGGGCGCGTGCTGACGCAGGAGTTGAACTGCCTCGCGTGCCACGCGGATGGACGCACGCAGGGCAAGCAGGCGCCCGTCCTCACCGACGTTGCCGGGCGCGTGCGGCCCGACCACATGCAGCGATTCATCGCCCGGCCCGGCTCCGTGATTCCCGGGACGACGATGCCCGGGCTCTTCGAGGGCATGTCGGAGACGGAGCGCGCGTCGTCAGCCACGGCCATCACGCACTACCTGATGAGCCTGAGCGACGAGCGGCCGCGGCGTGAATACGCGCCGCCGGGAGGCCGTCGACGGGGCGAGAAGCTGTACCACGACGTGGGCTGCGCGGCTTGCCACGACCCGCGGGCCGCCGGCTCCGCGGCTCTACCCACATCCACGCCCCTGGGCCACCTGGCCGTCAAGTACACGCAGGCATCCCTCGCGAAGTTCCTGCACGACCCGTTGAGCGCGCGCCCGGGCGGCCGCATGCCGAGCCTCAACCTGGCGATGTCCGAGGCGCGGGACATGGCGGCGTTCCTCATGCCGCCCGGGAATGAACGTCCAGGGATTCGCTACCACTACTTCTCCGGCGAATGGCACGAGTTCCCGGAATTCGCGCGGATGCGGCCGAGCGCGTCGGGGTCCACGAAGGCCATGACCGTCGCGCTGGGCCGCGGGGATCGGTGGTACGGCCTCCGCTTCACGGGATCGTTGACGCTGGCCCGCGAAGGCCGCTACACGTTCCATATCAGGTCGGGCGACGAGGCCCGGCTGACCGTCGACGGCGAGGTCGTCGTCGAGCAGCGGGCCGAGGGCGCTCCGACGTGGGAATCCGGCAACGTGACGCTTGCCACGGGACGCCACGATGTGGCCGTGGACTTCATGGCCCGCCAACACGGGGAGGATCCCGGCTACTCCCCCGCGGACGTAGACGCCGGGCCGGAGGAATATGACCCCGACCGCGGCTTCGACGAGTGGGACGGTGGCGGCGACGGCGATCCGTTCGGCGGCGGCGAGGGCGACCGCGACGTATACGGCGACCTCGGGGAGTTCGAGGAGTACGGCATCGACACCGGGGACGCGCGCGCGGAGCTGCACTTCGAGTTCGAGGGGCCTGGCCTCCAGCGACAACCGATCGAACCGGCGCTCAACGCGGCCCCGCCGACGCGCGCGCCGAACGTCGCGGAGTTCGTCGTGGATTCTGAGTTGGCGGCGGAGGGACGTCGGCTGTTCGTGACGGTAGGGTGCGCCTCGTGCCACGAGGCCATGGAGTCGGGCGCGCGAGTCGAAACGGAACTCGTGGCGCCCGACCTCCTCGGTGTGACCGCGGGTGGATGTCTGGCGGCCGACGAGACGGACACGCCGCGCTACCGACTGGATGAACGGCAGACGCGCCTCATCCGCGAGTACCTCGCGACCGTCACGTCAAGCTCCGACGCGCCGGCCGCGGCGCTCGGGGACGACATCCGACACACGATGCTCACGCTCAACTGCTTCGCCTGCCACGCGCGAGACGGCGTCGGTGGGGTCGAGTACGCACGGGATGCGTTCTTCCAGACTACGGAGCGTGAAGTGGGCGACGAGGCCCGGATCCCGCCGCCGCTCGACGGCGTCGGCGCGAAGCTCAACGAGGAGTGGCTGGCGGACGTCGTGGCGACGGGCGCGAACGACCGGCCGGCCATGCTCACGCGGATGCCGTCGTTCGGCGCCGCTAACGTCGACGGGCTCGCGGGGCAGCTCGCACTGTCCGACCGCATGGCGCCCTTGCCCCGCGTGACTCTCGACGCGCCCGCCGCCAAGAGCGCCGGACGCGACATGGTCGGTGGCACGGGTTTCGCGTGCACGACGTGCCACCCGTTCGGCCGGTACGCGGCCACCGGCGTGCAGTCGATGAGTCTGACGCTCATGGCTTCGCGTCTGCGGGAGGACTGGTTCCGACGCTACGTGGCCGACCCGCCGACGTACCGCGGGGTCACGCGCATGCCGGCAGCGTGGCCTCTGGATGAGCCGAGCTATCTCACCGATGTCCTGGGCGGCGACACGGACTCCCAGATACAGGCCGTGTGGCTCTACCTGACCGACGGGGCCGACGCGAAAACACCCGCCGGGCTCGGCGACAGGTTCCTCGAACTCATCCCCGAGGACGAGGCGATCATCTACCGGAACTTCATCGAAGGCGCTGGGCCGCGCGCGATCGGGGTCGGATTCCCGGAGGGCGTGCACATCGCCTTCGACGCGAACGATGCGCGGCTCGCCCTCATCTGGCGCGGCGGGTTCATCGACGCGGGCCGCCACTGGAACGACCGCGGCGAGGGCTTCCAGCCGCCGCTCGGGGTCGATGTCCTGGCGCTGCCGCAGGGCGTATCGCTCGCGAGGCTGCCGTCGGCGGACGCGCCGTGGCCGGAAGGAAGCGGCAAGGAGCTCGGCGTCGTGTTCGAGGGATACCGGCTCACGGCCGACCAGCGGCCGACGTTCATGTACCGCCTTGGTGGGCTCAGGGTCGAGGACACGCCGAATCCCGTGGAGTCTGACGGAGATACCGGGCTCCGTCGGCTCTTGACGTTTCGGGGCTCGGCCGAGGGCCGGGTGTGGTTCCGCGCGGCACGGGGATCGATCACCGAGGACGCCGACGGCGTGTACGCGTTCCGTGGGATGCGGATGCGCATCGAGACCAACGGAGCTGCGCCGGTCATGCGTAGTCGCGACGGCGTCGACGAAGTGCTCGTCCCGGTGTCGGCCTCAACGGTCCTGACGCAGACGTTCCGGTTTGTCGTAGGCGGCGGCGATGTGGACCGGCCGGATGGTCCGGGGAGGCAAGGGGAATGAGGAAGCGACTGACTTGGGCGGCCGCGCGCGTTCTCGCATGCCTGCTACTGGCGCCGGTCGCGCACGTCGCGCGCGGCGCGGACCCCACGGAGAGCGACTACTACCGCATCGTGGAGTTGCCCATACCGGACGATGTGTTCCTGGAGGTGGCCGCGCTGGAGTGGATGGCGGACGGCAGGCTCGCGGTGAGCTCGAGGCGCGGCGACATCTACATGGTCGAGGGCGCGCTCGCGAAGTCTCCCGCCGACGCCCGCTTCACGCGATACGCGCAGGGCCTTCACGAGGCATTGGGGCTCGCGGAGCGGGACGGCGCGCTCTACGCGACTCAGCGCGGCGAGGTCACGAGGATCAGCGACACGACCTCCGACGGCCGGGCGGACCTGTTCGAGACCGTCTCCTACGGGTGGGAGATCGACGGCGACTACCACGAATACGCATGGGGCAGTCGCTTCGACGCGAACGGCGACATCTGGATCGTCCTCTGCCTGACCGGATCGTTCGAGGCGCGCAACGACTTCCGCGGCTGGTGCGTGCGCGTCAACGCCGACGGGACGATGACGCCGACGGCGAGCGGCATCCGCAGTCCCGGCGGCATCGGCTTCAACGCCGTCGGCGACGTGTTCTACACAGACAACCAGGGCGACTGGAACGGCACGTGTGGCCTGAAGTGGCTGCGGCCCGGGTCGTTCCAGGGCAATCCCAGCGGCAACCGGTACTACGCCCTCACGTCCGCGATCGGCCCGCGACCCATCAACCCGCGAAACCGTAGCCGTATCATGGACGAGGCCGAACGCATCCCGGAGATGGAGCCGACCGCGGTCCTGTTTCCGTTCGTGAAGATGGGTCGCTCAGCCAGCGGCATCGCGTGTGATACGGAGGGTACGTTCGGGCCGTTCGCGACGCAGCTGTTCGTCGGCGATCAGGCCCACAGCACGGTGATGCGGGTATTCCTGGAGAAGGTACGTGGACACTATCAGGGGGCGTGCTTCCCGTTCGTCGAGGGGTTCGCGTCCGGGTCGCTGGCGTTGCGGTTCTCGCCGGACGGGTCGGCGCTGTTCGTCGGGGGCACCAACCGTGGGTGGGGGTCTACCGGTCGGCAGGAGTACGCCCTGGAACGGCTCGACTGGTCGGGCGAGACGCCGTTTGAGGTGGACGAGATGCGCGCAACGCCCGACGGCTTCGGGCTGACGTTCACGCACGACATCGACCCGGGCGCCGCGGGCGATCTCGCCTCCTACGCGATGCAGACGTACACGTACATCTACCGGAGCGGATACGGCAGCCCGGAAGTCGACCATACCACGCCCGGGCTCGTCGCCGCGCGCGTGGGCGACGATCGGCAGAGCGTGCGACTCACCGTCGACGGGCTCCGGGAGGGTCATGTGCACGAGCTGCGCCTCGACGGCGTACGGTCCGCGGACGGCTTGCCGCTGCTGCACCCGGTCGCGTACTACACGCTGAACTACATCCCGTGACGCGCCGACGGACAGGGAGGCCGAGATGAGACGGCTTGTCGCGCTCGTGCTGCTGACGATGGCGGCCGCCGCGTACCCGCGCGAACCCATTCGCGTGCTGATCGTGGACGGCGTGAACAATCACGACTGGGGAAGCACTACGGCCGCGACGAAGGCGACCCTGGAGGCGACGGGCCGGTTCGACGTCGATGTCGCGACGTCGCCGTCGAGAGACGCCGGAAAGGAGCAGTGGGCCGCGTGGCGCCCGAGCTTCTCCGACTACGACGTCGTTCTGAGCAACTTCAACGACGACTGTGAGGTCGAGGATTGCGACCCGCGATGGTCCGAAGAGACGCGGTCCGACTTCGAGCGCTTCGTCCGCGAGGGCGGCGGATTTGTGCCGGTGCACGCCGCGGACAACGCCTGGGCCGATTGGCCGCAATACAACGACATGATCGGCCTCGGCGGGTGGGGAGGCCGTGAGGCCGGCAAGTCGGGATGGCTGCTGCGGCAAGTGGACGGCGAGTGGGTTCCGACATCGCCGGACGTCGGCATGAGCGGCGAACACGGCGACATGCGCGCGTTCCAGGTCATCCACGACCGGCCGTCACATCCGATCCTCGCGGGACTGCCGACGGCGTGGATGCACGCCACCGACGAGCTGTACAGCTCACTGCGGGGACCCGCGAAGAACATCGAAGTCCTGGCGCACTCGGTTTCGCTGCTCACCGAGGGGAACGAGCCGATCCTCATGCTCATCACGTACGGCGCGGGGAAGGTGTTCCACATCCCGCTGGGGCACTACAACGAGGGCGGAGAGGCGCTGCACTGCGTCGGCTTCCAGACGATCCTCGCGCGCGGGACGGAGTATGTCGCCACCGGTAAGGTCACCCTCGGCATCCCCCGGTCGTTCCCGACCCGCGACGCGGCCGTCGCGATTCCGCCGGATAGGGTCGTGTGGCCCGACGTGCCGGAACGCCTGCGCCACGCGAGAGACCGGGACGAAGATGGGGGCGACGCGGAGGACGAAGACTAGCCGACGGCGCCCACGCGCTGCCGGCGAAAGCGGGAGCCGCAGCCGCGGCGACTCCGCATGCCGACCGCGCCGACGATGTCGGGGAACACGGTCGGCTTGTCTGTCCTTCCGCGTGACTCGGTCAGCCGTGTTCCTCCACTGCCTGCTGGACGCCGGGCCCGGCTCTGCCAAGATCCTCGAGGACCATGGCGGGTTCCGCGGCTGTCTTCGCGTTGAGCGTCAGGAACTACGTCTCGGCTGGCTTGGTGTCAGCGGAGCGCTCGACATCCCCGGCCAGGCGCCGGGCCGCGAGCTGCCGGCGCGGCGCTGCGAGGTGCTTCGTCGCCTTCGGCGCCTCAGCTTGACAGTCGAGGCAAGTGGCGCGCACCGGGACTGTCGTCCGAGGTAGCCTCAGAAGGTGTGTAAGTAGGAAACGGCGGCGTAGACTTCCCGGACCTAAGAACCGCCGGGCAGAAGACCCGGCAAAGGGAAGGAGACG
>NYZG01000387.1 GCA_002687025.1 Candidatus Poribacteria bacterium | reverse complement strand
CCCCTTCCGCACGATCCAACACGCCTCCGACATCGCCCGGGCCGGAGACACAGTCATCGTGCGGGCGGGCGTCTACCGCGAAGCGATCATACTGACCCGCAGCGGCAAGCCAGGACTTCCCATAACGTTCCGCGGCGAGTCGGGAGCCGTCGTCACGGGCGCGGACATCGTCACCGGGTGGGAACGCGTCCCCGGCGACATGCCCATCTACCGCGCGCCGTGGTCGCATCGGTTCATCATCAACCACACGCCCGAAGGCGTCCCTATCGAACACCATCCCGACGACGCGCCCGTGTGGGGCCGCGCGGAGCAGGTGATCGTCGGCGAGAGGCAATTGGCCCCCGTCGGTAGCGTAGACGAGATGCGCGCCATCTGGCCGAAGCTAGGCGCCGCGAACGACGCCCGCCGCATCCCGTCAGCGGCCGATCCGTCGACGTGGGCCGGCGCCTTCACCGCGGACACCGACGCCGGTTACCTGTACATCCTGCTCGCCGACGGCGCCGATCCCAACGGCGACGGTATGACGGTCCAGGCCTCCGCGCGCGGTCTCATCTTCGGGACCAATCCGTGGATGAACCGCGAGGGCGTCGAGCATGTGCATGTCAGTGGCTTCGTCTTCCGATACGCCGCCAGCTTCCCGCAGCGAGCCGCCGTGTGGCTGCACGGCGCGAACAACGTCCTCGAACGGTGTCGCATCGAGGAGATGTCGGGCGGCGGCGTCTCGGTCGCCGGAGTGATGCGCGACTGCGTCACGCGCGACAACGGCCACGTAGGCGGCGGGGCCGATGGCGACAGCTTCCTCAACGAAAACTGCCTGTGGCAGGGCAACTCCTGGAAGCCGATCAACCGGCAGTGGGACGCCGGAGCCTACAAGATGGCGCGCGTCGACGGAGGCGTCTTCCGCAACTGTCTCTTCTGGGAGAACGGCGGCCCCGGCCTCTGGCTCGACATCGACGTCGCGAACGTCCTCATCACCGAGTGCGGCTTCGTCGGCAACGAGCTCAGCGGCCTCTTCATCGAGATCAGCCACGACATCACCGTCACCGACAGTCTGTTCGCGGCAAACGGCGTCGGCCGCGCCGTCGAGGTCGAGGGGGCGACGTGGGCGGTTGGCGGCATCCAGATCGCCGAGAGCATGGACTGCGTCATCACCGGCAACACCGTCGTCGAGAACAAGGACGGCATCACGTTGCGCGAGCAGGGGCCACGCGTTCTCGACGACGTGCCGTTCTACAACAGGGGTCACAAGATCGTCGGAAACGTGTGCGCGCTCAACAAGGGTTATCAACTCGCCCTGTGGTACGACAACGCCTTCTTCGGATGGCATCCTGCGGAACGTGACGAATTCGGCACGCCCGAGGCGTACAGGGCGCATCTGCTGGACACCGACGAGCAGCTGTACGACCCCGCCCAGCAGGGAATGGACATCTCCCACAACCTCTACTGGGCGGAAGACCGCCCCGTTCGATTCCTGTACGGCACGCCGTGGCGACCCGGCCATCGCGAGTTCGACGCGCTCGACGCATTCCGGGAGCATACAGCGTTTGGCGTCGGGAGTGTCGTCGAGGATCCGGCGTTCGAGGACGAGGAGGGTGGTTCAGTCGAGCGGGCGCCCGGCCGCGCAGGATGGCAAACGGCGCCACAGGACCTCGACCGCTGGCGATCTGTCCTGGACATCGCGCCATAGAGCGTCGACGCTACGGCTCCGGGGTCCCCGGGCCGCCGAAGTCCAGGTCGCTCATGCGCACGGCGCCGAGAAGCGCGAGCAGTCCCGCGTAGACCGCGACGCCAGCGGGTAGCTGAATCCACAGCGGCCACGCGTCGAGCCCCCGAAGCGTCCCCGCCAAGCCAACGGAAGCCGCGACAAGCCGCATCACGAACGCGTACTCCGAAAGCCGACTCAGGTGACGAATGCTGTACGCGGTTCCCAGCGCGACGAACACGATCTCGCTAACACCGCGAGCCCACGCCGCCCCAACGTGGTGATACCGCGGCATCGCCCACGCGTTCAGACCCACGTTCACCATCAAGGCCACGCACACCAACGTGACGACCGCTTTCCATCGGTTCGCCGCGCGCAGGCTGTTCGAGACGATCGTGGTCGGGAATATCAGCCCACCATACAACGCGAGCGCTTGGAACGAGGCGTCGACCGTCCCGGGCGGGTAGGCGCCGGCGGGATAGAGCGCGCGCATCAGCTTCGCCCCGCAGATGACCACGAACACCGCGGCCGGGGCGCCCATCGCGAGGGCGACCTTCCACGTCTGCGTGTAGAGCGTCGAGAGCGCGCGACGCGTATCGCCGTCTCCTCCCGCCTGCGTGAGCGCGGCGAACCTGGGGAACGCCGCCCCCATGAGCGCCCCCGGGAAGATGCTCAGCGTCGCGATCCAACTGTATCCGATGCCGTACCACGCCACCGCCTCGGCGCCTTCCGCGCTCCATCGGCCCAGAAGGATCTGGTCCGAACGGAGGTAGACGAAGTTCAGGATGTTCGCGATGGCGAACGGCGCCGACAGGCTTAGGAACGGCCGCCAGGCCGACAGCCCGAACCGCGGCGCGAAGCGCATGAACCGCCCGGAAACAAGCAGCGTCGACACGACCATGTTCGTAACGCCCGCCGCCAACGCAACGACGCAGAACAGCGCCATCCCACCCATGCCCAGCATCACCAACCCCGCGCCGATCACCAGGGCGATGCCGCGCTCCATGAGCACGAGCGCCGACTCGTATCCGAGCCGCTCCCGCGCGCGGAACACCATGTGGCAGGCCCGCGCGAGACCGTTGCCCAGCTCCGCGCCGGCCAGCAGCCAGATCATCGTGGTTAGTGGCGCGTCGTAGCCGCTCACCTCGATCACGACCCAGCACGCCCCGAGCACCCCCAGGCCGAATGTCGCCCGTATGCCGAACGCGACGCCAAGCGTCCTCGCGGCGTCGCCGGGACGCAGGTGTAGCTCGCGTATGAGAGGGTCGCGCATGCCAAATTCGGCCAACGAAGCGAGCACGTTGGTAACGGCGACGGCGACGAAGTAGAACCCCAGCTCCGACGGCGTGACATACCGCGGCAGCGCCAGCAGCGCTACGAGCGACAGAGCCCTGCTGACGAGATGCGCCTGGAGGAGCACCGTGGCGTTTCGGAGGATGGAGGGTCGATCGGCGCCCGGGTTGTCGTCGGGCATCTAGGCGGTCTCGACGCGCACGTGCGCCAGGTCTGCGTCGGCGTGGAGCCTGATGGCCTCGGAGAGTTCGTCGCGGTCGACGGACACGCATCCCAGGTGACCCACGACGAGACCTCCGGCGTAGTTCGCCAACCGCGCCGCGTTGCGCGGCGACATCCCGGCGGCGAGACCCAGCGTGTAAACCGCAACCGCGGTATCGCCGGCCCCGGTGACGTCATACACTTCGCGGCCTGCCGCCGGGACGTGTGTGACGGTCAATCCCGAGCCTGCCCGCTCGAAGAGTGCCACGCCGTCCGCGCCACGGGTGATGAGCAGATGGTCGAGGTCCAATTCCTGTACGAGTTCCGCCCCGACCCTCCGCAGATCATCGCCGGTGGCGATGGGGCGCTTCACGGCGGCGCCGGCCTCGTAGACGTTGGGCGTGACGCACGTGACGCCACCGTAGTGCCAGAAGTTCTCCAGCTTCGGGTCGACGACGACGGGGATGCCGCGCGCCTTGGCCTCGTCCCGGGCCGCGACGATGAGGGCCTCGTCCAGCAGCCCCTTGTCGTAATCCTCGATGATGACCGCGTCGGCCGTGGAGATGAGGCCGGAAAGGCGCTCCAGCGCCAGGGCCCGGGCTCCTTCATCGATCGGCGCTCGGCTTTCCCGGTCCAGTCGCAGCACCTGCTGATTCCGCGCCAGGACACGCGTCTTATGGCTGGTAGGACGAGATGGGTCCGTTACGAGGCTGTCGTCCGAGATCCCGGCGTGGGCGAGCAACTTGCGGAATGTCTTCCCGGCCTCGTCGTCTCCGACCGCGCCGATGAGGTCGCATGACGCTCCCAACGCAGTGATGTTCGCCGCTACGTTCGCCGCGCCCCCAAGCCGGTATTCCTCGGATTCCACGTCGATGATGGGAACCGGGGCTTCCGCCGAGATCCGGGTGGCTTGCCCTCGCAGATAGGAGTCCAGGATGACATCCCCGAGGACCAGCACGCGAACTGCGGAGGGTAGGGCAAGGTCGTCCGGTTGATCATCGGAGCGCGTCGAGGCGGCCATGGCGGGGTTCCCACTTCGGGCTTGGTGGCGCGCCGCCAATGATGGGGCGCCGGTCCTCGCGTTTCAAGCGCGCCGAGCCGGTGGGCGCCTACCGCAGGACTACCAGTTTCCCGACCCGCTCCTCGATCCTGTCCTCGTCGAGGAACGCGGATTCGGTCCGCACCTTGTAGAAGTACACGCCGTTCGCGAGCAGGGAGCCGTTGTCGTCGCGCCCGTCCCAGTGGGTCTCGTTGTAGCCACGCTCCCCGGAGGCGTCCTCGAGCACGCGCGCGAGCCTCCCAGCCGACGAGTACACCCGTATCGACACGTTCTCGGCAGGCTGGCTCAGGTTGTACGTGAAGAACGTGCCACGCGTGACCGGGTCGAACGGGCTGAACGGGTTGGGCGCGTTCAGGACGAGCCCCTCGAAGTGCACGGGTTCGTCGACGGTCAGCCGGAACGGCGTCTCCTCGTCCGCGCCGAGGAATCCCACGTTCGTACTGGTGTCGGTGGCCTGGGCTTGGATCTCGTACTCCCCGTTCGTCAGGTCGGCCGGCCATGTCGCCGTGGCCACGGCCGGCTGTAGGCGATCGAACGTGATCTCCGGCCACAGTATCTCCTCGGGCGGCTGCCCAACGGCGGCTACCGAGATCTCCAGCGTTCCGATGTCCAGCGCGTGGCTCTCCTGAACGTGCAACGTGAACTGCTGGGGTGCCTGGGTGAGCAACCCGCCGTCTTCGAGCACGCCCTCCTCGTAGCTGAGCGTGAACGTCGGAGGATCGAGGTCGGGGTCCTCCTCGACCAGGAACAGAAACTCCGCGAACCCGCCTTCCGGGCTCTCCGCCGAAACCCCCGCGAGGTCCGTGATGTACACGCGCATCAGGTACGTGCCGATGAACAGGATCGGTCGATGGCTCACGGACATCTGGTCCACCGGGAGGGGGTTTATCGTGTACGTCGATGGGTCGACCGGCGCCATGGCCGTCTCGCCCAGCCGCTGGCGCTCGAAGCGGAACGTGTCCACGTCGATGCCGTTTGGATCGCTGAGAAGAAGCGTCATCGTCGGGCGGGGTGGAATCACCTCGCCACTTTGCGGCGTCAGGTCGTTCACGAATACCTGGACCGCGGGCGGCTTCGCGTCGATGTCACGCAGGAGCGTGTACGTCCCCATGCGCGTCGTGTCGCCCTCGAACGTCATGACGCGACCTACGCGCGCCCGGAACGTGTCGCCGAACTGGAACGCCTTCGAGCCTTCGAGAACGCGACTCACGAGCCCTTCCTTGCTCAGGATAAGGTCGGGTCCGTTGATCGCGCCGCGGATTGGCGATCCGCTGGTGTTGAGAACAGGCCGCCCCGCGCCGTTGCGGATCTCGTACCGTTGGTCGCCCGTCACCATCACGATCCAGTCGCCGTACGGCGCGTTTTCGAGCGTGACGTTGGGTCGCAGATCGATCTCGGCCTTGCCGTCTCCCAGATTCGACATCCATATCCGAGTCACGGTGACGACGCCGTCCTCCGACGGGGCGGTGGTGAATCCGAGCGTCTCTCCGAGGGACGCGGGCGCAGAGCCCGTCCCTCTCTGCGCGAGAGGATCCCCGTTCACGACCAGGAGCCTCCGCAGCGCGACGGACGAGTCAGCGTACGGCTCGTCCATGGAGCCCTGGATCGCGAGCCGCTGATACGAGTTCCCGCCCTCCGGGAGGAACATCACCTCGTAGCGCATGGGCGACACGAAGAACACGACCCATTCGCCGGACGGCCCCGTGGTCTGGTCGACGACGATTTCGCCGAACCGGAGCTCGTGTTGCGCGGCGGCGTTCGCTTGAGGCGGGGTCACGTGCACCGATTCCACGGGGTCGCCGTTCTCATCAGACTGCAGGCGTGAATCGAGCAGCTTCCACGACGATATCTCCTCGAGCCACTCGTAGATGCCGATGCGCGCGAGCGCCTCGGCCGCGGCCCTGCCCACTTGCACCGCTTCCGCGGCTCCCGTGGCGGAGGTGCTCAGTTCATTGCTGACCTGCCGACGTAGCGCGGAGAAATCCAAGTTCATCTTCAGCGTCGCCGGGCGGTCAAGTTCCGTGACGCCCGACTGAAGATCCAGACGGAACGTCGTCTCGACGAGGCT
>NYZG01000386.1 GCA_002687025.1 Candidatus Poribacteria bacterium | reverse complement strand
GACGCCGACGCCGACGTGCTGCAATACGGCCAGATATCGCTCGACGCGGCGCGCCGCGAGGCCCGCGTCGACGGCGAGCTCGCCGAGCTCACCGCCAAGGAGTTCGACCTGCTTCAGTTCCTGATGCGCAATCCGGGGCGCGTATTCTCCCGCCCGCAGCTCATCGATCGCGTCTGGGGCGCGGACTACTACGTCGGGTCTCGAACGGTGGATGTCCACGTCCGCCGTCTCAGGGAACAGGTGGAGCGCGAGCCGTCCGAGCCGCAGTACATAAAAACAATTTGGGGCGTGGGCTACAAATTCGCCGACGAGTAGGCTACGCTTTTGCTCCTCCAATCGTCTTGACCGAGGAGTTTTCCGTGTGGGACAATTCCCGCCGGAGGACGGACTCAGAGCGTCGAGCGGGTGAGGGCGCTCACCGACTCGACCGACGACCTGCCTTCAGCCGGCACGCGCGCCGCCGCCAACATGCCCGGACAGACGTCGCGGCGCCAAGCGGCACACGATTCGCCATGACGGTTTACGCAGAGGAGAACGGCGTGTTGAAGTTCCACGGGTCGCGCGGCGTCACGACTGTCGCCGCGGTAGGCCTCGTATCGGCAAGTCTGCTCTTAGGATGTGCCAAGGAGGATGATGCGCGGGCGGATCCACCCTCCCCGGGACCGAAGGCGCCGTCCATAACGCAAGCCGCGACCGCGACCGCGACCGCGGGTACGGCGTCCATCGCGGGCAAGGTATCCTTCGTGGGCGAGGCGCCGGTGGCGTCGGCACTGGACCTGAACGCCGATCCGGTGTGCGCGAGCACGCATGACAGCCCGGTCATGGGTCGGGACGTCATCGTTGGCGCCGACGGGGGGCTGAAGAACGTCTTCGTGTACGTGCAGTCGGGCGCCTCCGGCGACTACGACGCCCCGGACGCGGAGGTCGTGCTGGACCAGAAAGGGTGCGTATACGAGCCGCACGCGGTCGCTCTGCAGGTCGGGCAGACGCTGAATCTCCTCAACAGCGACTCCACCACGCACAACGTGCACGCGTTGCCGGAAGAGAACAAGCCTTTCAACACGAGCATGCCGATCCCAGGGATGGTTATCCCCAAGACGTTCGACGAGACAGAGATATTCAAGGTGAAGTGCGATGTCCACCCCTGGATGTCCAGCTACGTGGGCGTGTTCGACAACCCGTACTTCGCGATAACGGGCGCGGATGGCTCGTTCAAGCTGTCCGGGCTGCCGGCCGGCACGTACACCGTCGCCGCGCGCCACGAGATGTACGGCGAGCAGCTCTTGGAAGTCACCGTGGGAGACGGCGAGGCCGGCGAGGCCGCGTTCTCCTGGGGCGGATAGACTCCTCGCGCCGGGCGGCGTGGAATCGCCCGGCGCGGCCGATTGCTGCCCCGTTTCCGCCCCAATCCACCCACCCGAGACGTCCGCGCATGAGGACAGCGACACCACGGGGCCTGCACCGATTCGCGGTGGTCGCCGCGTGCTGCACGCTGGGCCTGGTCTTCGCAGGGGGCCTCGTCACGAGCACGGGCTCTGGACTGGCGGTGCCGGACTGGCCGCTGTCCTACGGAACGCTCAACCCGCCGATGGTGGGCGGCATCCGCTATGAGCACTCGCATCGCCTGATCGCGGGTTCCGTGGCGCTGCTGACCACGGCGCTCATGCTGTGGGCGTGGCGTCGAGAGCCGAGACGCTGGGTGCGGGCCTTGGCGCTCGTTGCGTGGGTGACTGTGCTGGTGCAGGCGCTCCTCGGCGGTCTTACGGTCCTTCTTCTTCTTCCCACGGCGGTTTCCGTGACGCACGGCGGCGTAGCGCAGGTATTCTTCACGCTCATGTGCCTGCTCGCGGTCGTCACGTCGCCGCGCTGGCTTGCGGCGCGCGCGGCAGAGCCTTCGCACGCCGATGTCCGCGCTATCGGTATCGTGGCCGTCGCGTGTGTCTACGTCCAGACGCTGCTGGGCGCATGGATGCGGCACACCGGCGCGGGTCTCGCCATCCCTGACTTCCCACTCTCCTACGGGCGCGTCGCGCCGCCCTTCACATCTGCGGGCCTCGACATGGTCAACGCGGTGAGGACGCGGACGTACGTCCTGCATTACCTCGACTCGATAGGGCCGGTGGCAATCCACTTCGCGCACCGGGCTTGGGCGGCCGTCGTGCTGGCTGCGATCGTAACGCTCCTCGTGGCCACGGTGCGGCGCCATGGACAGTCGCGCCTGTTCGTCGGGTTGTCGGCGATGGCCGTTGGGCTCGTCTGCGCGCAGGCGCTTCTGGGTGGCCTCACGATTTGGACCCGCAAATCGGTCATCCCGACGACGGCACACGTCGCGCTGGGCTCGGTGATCCTCGCGACTGCGGTTGTCCATGCGGTCATTTACCGCCGCTGCACGACACTCGAGGTCGACAGAGCGGCCGCCACCGCGCCAGTCTCCCGGGGGGCAGCACACGCATGACGACCCTGGTGATGGCGGCGCGGCGCTACAGGCTTGCGGATTTCTACGAGCTCACGAAGCCGCGAATCGCGCTGCTCGTCACGCTGACCTCTGTGGTCGGCTACCTGGCCGGCTCCGAGGGCCCGACCGTGTGGCTGACTCTCGGCCATCTCGCCGTCGGCACTACCCTCTGCGCTTGCGCCGCCAGCATCCTGAACCAGGTGTTGGAGCGGGACACCGACGCGCGCATGCAGCGGACGCTCGCGCGACCAATCCCTGCAGGCCGGATTTCCGCCCACGAGGGCGCGGCGTTCGGGTTGGCGGCGGCGTTCGGGAGTTGCGCCTACCTTCTCTTCCTCGTCGGGTGGCTGACGGCCCTCCTCGCCGTGTGCACCTTGGCGAGCTATCTGCTGGTGTACACGCCGCTGAAGCGGGTGACGCCTCTGAACACCATCGTCGGCGCAGCGCCGGGGGCTCTCCCTCCCGTCGGCGGGTGGGCCGCCGCGCGCGGGGACATCGGGCCGGAGGCCGCGTACCTGTTCGCGATCGTGTTTCTGTGGCAGCTACCACACTTCCTGGCGATCGCCTGGATATACCGCGAGGACTACGCGCGGGGCGGGTTGGCGATGCTGCCTGTGATCGACGGCGGCGGGAGCGCCACGGGCAGGCAGGTGATAGCGTCTACCCTCGCGCTTGCGCCGATCAGCCTGGCGCCGGCCCTGTTCGGGTCGTCGGGGAGTCTCTACTTGGTCGGGGCGTTGGTGCTTGGGCTGGCGTTCCTCACGGTCGGCGTGCGGATGGCGCGGACGCGCACGGCCTCGGCCGCGCGTCACCTGCTGCTGGCATCGGTCGCGTATCTGCCGCTGCTGCTCGGGCTGCTGGTCGTCGATCGAATACGGCTGGACCTACTTCCTTGACATCGGTGGGGCAGTGGCATGGAGGCGGCGCAACCAGCGGACTGGGTTTATGTCCTGCCGCGTGTGACGGCGGCGTTCAACGCCGCCAGCGCGGGGTGCTTGGTCGCCGGGTACGTCTACATACGGCGCGGGCGCCGGCGCCGACACCGAGCGGCCATGATCAGCGCGCTCGCCTGTTCGGCTCTGTTCCTCGTGAGCTATCTCACGTACCACCTGCATCCGGCCGTGGGGACCGTCGGGTTCGTCGACCCGGCGTGGCTGCGGCCGTACTACCTTGCCATGCTGGCGACGCATATCGTGCTCGCCGCGCCCGTCGTGCCGATGGCGCTTGTCGTGCTGTACCTGGCTCTGCGGGGTCGTTGGGCCACCCACCGTCGGGTCGCGCGTATCGCTCTGCCTGTGTGGTTGTACGTCTCGGTGACCGGTGTGCTGGTGTACTTCCTTCTGTACGTGGCGTTCCCGCAAGGCTGACCACGTCCTGGGACATCCGTCGGTGTCGCCCCGAGCATGACTCATCACGGGAACGCGCGTTGGGGATTATCACGCCGACAGGTCCATCTCGCGCGGGGCGGCTTCGCCGCGGGCGTGGAGGCCGCCCGTGAACGCCGTCGATGTCCAGGGCCTTTCCCATCGGTATGGCGAGCGGGTGGCGTTGCGGGCGGTGTCGCTGGCGGCGCCGGGCGGCTGCACGTACGGCTTGCTGGGCCCCAACGGTGGAGGCAAGTCGACGCTCTTCCGCATCCTCTCGACGCTCCTCCGGCCCACGGACGGCACGGCCGTGGTGATGGGCCTCGACGTGCGGACGGAGGCCGCGAGGATCCGCCCGCTCATCGGCGTGGTGCTACAGGGGTCGTACCTCGACGGCAAGCTGACCGTCCGCGAGAACTTGATGTATCGCGGTCGTCTCCACGGCCTGTACGGCCGGCGCCTCAGGAACGGGATCGCGGGCCGTCTAGCGCAGGCCGGCCTGGCAGACCGAACCGACGACCGAGTGGAGACGCTGTCCGGCGGCCTGCGGCGCAGATGCGAACTCGCCGGGTGCATGCTGCACGATCCTTCGGTGCTGCTGCTGGACGAACCTACCGCCGGCCTGGACCCCGTGGCCCGCGCCGAATTCTGGACCGCGCTGGAGGCCGCCAAGCGCGAGCGCGACCTGACGATCTTGCTTACGAGCCACATCATGGACGATGCCGAACGTTGCGACCGGCTCGCGCTCCTGGATGCCGGCGAAGTCGTGGCGGAAGCGACGCCGGGCGAGCTCAAGAGCAGCCTGGGCCATGAGGTAATCACGGTCCAGTCGTCCATGGGAGCGGATCTGGTGGACCGAGTGCGCGAGCGCGTCGGGCTCAACGCGGCGTGGACCGGGGAGCACGTCCGCATCCGCGTGGACGACGGGAAGGCGTGGTTGGGGAAGCTCATCGACGCGTTCCCCGGGGAGTTCACGTCCATAGCACTCAGCAGGCCGTCGATTGAGGACGTGTTCCTGGCAGAAGCCACAGGCGGAACAGAGCCCGAGGGGCTCACGCCATGACGACGGCATTCCTCGCGTTCTACAGCGTCTGGCTGCGCGAGGCCGTAAGGTTCGTGCGACAGCCGAACAGGATCGTCGGCGCGGTAGGCCCGCCGGTACTGATCTGGCTGTTCGTCGGCTCCGGGTTTGGCGCGTCATTCCGGCTGGCAGGCGAGTCGGGGGTTGGGTACTTGGAGTACCTCCTACCGGGCATCATCGCCTTGATCGTGCTGTTCGCGTCCATATTCTCCGCGATGTCGGTCATTGAGGACCGACGCGAGGGCTTCCTCGACGGCGTGCTCGTTACGCCGGCGCCTCGATCGGTGGTCGTGGGCGGGAAGATCGCGGGCGGATCGAGTCAGGCGTTCGTGCAGGGCGCTATTCTTGTCCTGGCCGCGCCGCTCGCCGTGCCGGGCCTGGGCCTGGGCGCCGTCGCAACGGCTCTTGGGTCGCTCGCCCTGGTCGCCGTCGGTCTCACGGCGTTCGGCTGCGCGATGGCGTGGCGCATGGACTCGACCCAGGGCTACCACGCGATCATGAACCTGCTGCTGATGCCGATGTGGTTGCTTTCCGGCGCGGTGTTCCCGTTGACCGGGGCGCCCGTCGTCATGCGCTGGCTGATGCTGGCGAACCCGATGACGTACGCAGTGGCCGCGATACGTGGCCCGTTCTACGCCGGCTCCGCGGCGTCCGCGCCGGGGCCGGTGTCATTCGAGCTGGCGATCGGCGTCACATTCGCTTTCGCGGTCCTCATGGCGGCGCTCGCAACTGCCATGGCCGCGCGTCCTGCTCGGGCATAGCGGTCACGGCGCGTCGTCCACACCGTGTGTGAGGCAGAAGCGTGGAGCAAGACAGCCGCGCCAACGGGGCCGCGCGGCCCCGAACGAGCTTCCGCGAGGCGCTGCGCCTGGAGCTCAGGCACCATCTGCCGTTCACCGTCGTCGTGACGGCCGCGACGGCCGTTGCTGCGAGCGTCGCGGTGCGCGCGTGGCCCGCCATCGCCGACTCGGGCGCGTCGTTCGCGGGCGCTCATCTCATTCACGTCTTCGTCAGCGCTGTCGCGACGACGGCCGTGGCCTCGCGGCAGCGTGGCGGCCCGGCGCTCGCGGCTGGGTTGGGCATCGTCGGGTCGGTCGCTTTCTGTACCCTGAGCGACATCCTGCTGCCGTACGCGGGCGCGCTGGCCTTCGGGTCGCCGGTGTCGCTGGACGTGGAGGTCCTTGAGGCTCCGGTGCAGGTCGGCCTGGCCGCAGCGGCCGGGGCGGCCGGGGGTTTTGCCCACATGCGGCGGCTGTCCGTGTATTCGCACTCGGCACATGTGCTGGTATCCTCGTTGGCGTCGGTGCTGTACGTACACACCCATTCGGACGGCGCCTGGGCCGATTGGGCGCACGCTCCGGGCATGGCCGCGGTGCTGTTCTTCTCGGTGTTTCTGCCGTGCTGCATGAGCGATCTTGTCATGCCGGTGGCATGTACGCACTGTGACTTCCGTGGGCGCGCCAACCCGGAGCCCTGATCCAACGATCCTGCCGCATCACCGAGGTCAATGACGCATGGCCGAGCAGCGAGTGCCGGAGCATCTGCCCGGTGACTGGCTAGAGGATGGACGCCTGCGCCTCGACGAAATCCTCGGGGAAGGCGCGTTCGGCCACGTCTGGCGGGCCACGGAGTTCATCGGCTTCGGTCCCGCGGGCGCGCCGATCGAGCTGCGGCAGGTCGCGGTGAAATGCCTGTCGAGCCTCGACGGCACGGCCGACGGCGACCGCATCGTGGACGAGGCCCGCGCGCTTGCCGAGTTGAACCACGACGCCATCCTCAAGCTGCATCGCGCCTTCACCGACCAGCGCGGCACGTACCTCGTCACCGAATACGCGACCGAGGGCGACCTGCGCGCGTATTTCGACTACGCGATCCCGACCGAGCCCGAACTGCGCGATGTCGCGTTCGCCGTCGGGTCCGGGCTGTCGTACCTGCATGAGCGCGGGTACGTCCATGGCGACCTCAAGCCGGAGAACGTGTTGGCTACGGTCTCCGGCGAGCGCGTGCGGTTCCTCCTGGCCGATTTCGGTCTGAGGGCGTTCACGGGTCACCGGCACTTCCAGGGGACCGTGCCGTACATCGCGCCGGAGGCGTATTCCCCGCACGCGGCATCCCTCACGGATCGCTCCGACGTGTTCGCATACGGGCTGTTCCTGTTCGAGATCGCGTCCGGCCATCGGCTCATAGAACACCTCCAGGATGAGCGATTCGAAGGCCTGCGCACCCACTCGGTCGAGCCGGACGTGCTACGCGACGCGCACGCGATCGTCAACGAGGTGATCCAGGCTACGGACTGGGCCGCGCTCGAACTGCCGTCGTTCCTCACGACGCTCATCGGGTTCTGTCTCGACCCCGACCCGAGCAAGCGCCCGTCGGCGTGGAGCGTGATGGAGCTGTGGGCGGCGTTCGAACGCACGCAGCGAGGCGTCGTGCTGCCGTACACGCTGGCGGGGGCTCCCGGGCCGAGGTACCAGATCCCTTGCTCCCAGCTCGTAACCGTGGGCGAGGACGACCACGATGGCGACGGCGTCGTCGCGCATCTGACGGGCGAGGGAGGCGCGCTCATCCAGGTCGAGGTGTCGCGCGAGGCCAACCTGCCGATGCACAACGCCCTCACGCGGCTGCGCAAGCGGCTGTCCACGCGGCCACCGATCGTCTCGGTGTACGGCGTGCTGCCGGGCGACATCGGGTCGATGCGGTTCAGCGCGGACCGGCGCAGCTTTGTCGTCGTCGAGCCGCACGAGTTGCTGGACGTCACCGACCTAAGCAGGTCGCACCACTGCGTGCGTGCGTACCTTCATCGGATGACCGGGGCCGGCGGCGGGTCGAGCAAGCCCCTGGTCAAGGGCAACATCCTGCACGCGCTGTTCGCAGAGATGCTCCTCGACGATGACCTCGACTTCGAGGAGGCGTGGGAGAGGCAGTGGCGCCGCCGGGCGTGCGACATCGCGCACGTCGTCCAGGACGCGTCGGATTTGCAGGCCCTGCGGAAGGACATCGCGGGCGCGTACGACCGTGTCCGTGATGTGCTTATCCGAGAGCCGGCCTGGCTGACGCCGCAGCGCTACGTTGAGGCGTCGCGGTGGTCTTTCGATTTGGGGTTGAGCGGCCGCATCGACGCCTTCTTTCTCTCGGACGGCGGCCGCGCGTCGGCGTACGAGCTCAAGACGGGGCGTGTGCGCCCGGACGATCTGTTGCAGGTGCAGGCGTACGTCGCGATGCTCTCGGACGACCTCGAGACACAGCGCGGCGCCGACGACGGCCCGAACATCCCCGCCGCGGTGCGCGCGCACATTCTGACGAGCTCGGACGGGCGTCTGCATCCGGTCGGCACGGTGGCGCCGCATGCAAAGCTGTCGTCGATCCGCAACCAGATACTCGGCCTGCGAGATCACCTCGGCGGGAGCAGGTCCGCCGCGGACATGCTCCCGAAGGACTACCCGTTCTACGGCTACCAGCAGGCCAAGTGCGAGCGATGCGCCAGCGCGTACAGCTACCTGCACCGAGCATGTCGCGAGACCACGAGCCTGCTCCGGGAACGCGTGGACATCGAGGGCTCGCCCGCCACGCCGCTCGAACTCGACTATTTCTGGCACGGTATACGGCTCGTCATGCGCGAGGAGGGCGAGCTGCGGCGTCGACACGTGTACCCGCTCCTGCTGGCGCCGTGGCGCGACGGGGAGACCGGCGTGCCCGCGCAACTCCGATCGTCGCCGGATCGCCGGGTGGAGAACGCCACTCTCGTCGAGCAGGAAGGCTCGCATTTCCGATTCGAATACGACCCGTCGCTGGCGGAGTTCCGAGTAGGCGACGACGTCGTCGTACACCGAGGTGACCTCCGCCGCTGGCACGAGGTGTTACGCGCCACCGTGCGCGACATGACCGAGACATCGGTCACGATCGAAGCGCAGTCGGACTACACCGCG
>NYZG01000385.1 GCA_002687025.1 Candidatus Poribacteria bacterium | reverse complement strand
GCGATGTGTCGGGGTCGCCGTCAGGCGGGCTCATTCGCCCGCGCTGTCGCCCGAACCGGCGTCCGTGGCGCCGCCATCCGTGGTGGCGTCGTCACTCGTGGCGGGCAGGCTGATCGTCGTGTCGGCGGCAGATTCCGGCTCGGCCACAGTCGTCAGGGCGCCTGAGGCGAGCTTGCCCAGCGCGATCACCAGGACCATGTACGTGACCGCCAACCCGGTCGTCAGCTTGGTGAGGAACGTCGCGGCCCCGCCGCCGCCCATGAAGTTCCCGGCCGCGCCGCCGAGGGCCGCCACGTCGCTCTTGCCAGGCTGCAGCAGGATGACGAGGATCATCAGCAAGCAGGTCAACAGGAAGAAGACCATCAGGATGCCGTAGATAAGTGCCAACGCGCTTCCTTTCCGAAGTTCCGTCGCCTACGCCGCGGCGGAGACGCCCTGCACGATGTCGGCCATTTCCGCGAACGACTCGGCCTTCAGGCTCGCGCCGCCGATGAGCCCGCCGTCGATGTCCGGCGCCGACATGAGTTCGGCGATGTTCCCCGGGTTCGCGCTGCCGCCATATTGTATCCGAACCGACGCCGCCACGCCTTCCCCACACAGGTCCGCCAATACGCCCCGGATGAACGCGTGCGCGTCCTGCGCCTGGTCGCGGCTGGCGGTGCGACCTGTCCCGATGGCCCAGACCGGCTCGTAGGCCACCACGGTTTGGGCCGCCTGCTCCGCGGTCAGGCCGGCCAGGCCGTCGCGCACCTGCGTCCCAACGACGTCTTCCATGACGTCGCCTTCGCGTTCGTCCAGCGTCTCGCCGACACAGTAGATGGGGAGCAGGCCGCCGCCGAACGCCGCGTGCAGCTTCTTGTTCGCCGTCTCGTTCGTCTCGCCGAAGTACTGTCGCCGTTCGGAGTGCGCGATGATGACGTACTTGCACCCCACGTCGACGAGCATCTCCGCGGACACCTCACCCGTGAAAGCCCCGCTCGCCTCCCAGTGCATGTTCTGGGCGGCGACGCCGATGCTAGACCCGCGCAGCGCGTCCGCGACCGCGGACAGAGCCGTGGACGGCGGCCCGACGACGAGCTCGACGCCAGACGCCCGCTTCGACACATCGAGAAGCCCGGTCACCAGTTCGGTGGCCTCGCCGACGGTCCTGTTCATCTTCCAGTTGCCCGCCAGTATCGGCGTACGCATTGGGAATCCTCGCTATTGCGCTATGCTCAGGGCCGCGACGCCCGGCAGTTCCTTGCCTTCCAGGAACTCAAGCGATGCGCCGCCTCCGGTGCTTATATGCGTCATCCTGTCCGCGACGCCAGCCATCTCCACGGCCGCGACACAGTCGCCACCGCCGATGATCGTCGTCGCATCCAGCGTGCTCAGAGTCTTGGCTATGCTGATCGTGCCGTGCGCGAACGGTTCCAGCTCGTAGACGCCGACGGGCCCGTTCCACACGACCGTCCTGGCCCGCTCCAGAATCCGTCCGTACATCTCGCGCGTCGCCGGGCCGATGTCCACGGCCTCCCAGCCTTCCTCGATCGTGTCTCGATAGGCCACGCGCGTCTCGGCCGTCGCGGAGAACTCCTGCGTGGCGACGTGGTCTATGGGCAGGTAGATCGGCTTGCCCAGCTTGAGCGCCTGTATCAGCAGGTCGCGCGCGACGTCGATCTTGTCGCGCTCCACGAGTGAGTCCCCAACCTGCCGCCCCATCGCCACGAGGAAGGTGTACGCCATTGCCCCGCCGATGAGGACGCCGTCGGACACCTGCAGCAGCCGCGAAATCACCGCTATCTTGTCCGAAACCTTGGACCCGCCGAGCACGGGCAGGAACGGCCGCTCCGGGTTCTCCAGCGCGTCGCCGAGGTGTTGGAGTTCGGACTCCATCAGGAGCCCGGCCGCGGCCGGCTGGAGGAGCTTCGCCACGCCAGCAGTCGATGCATGCGCCCGGTGCGCCGCGCCGAACGCGTCGTTCACATAGACGTCGGCGAGTTGGGCAAGCTGCGCCGCGAACGCGTCATCGTTGGCTTCCTCTCCCGCGTGGAAACGCAGGTTCTCGAGGAGCACGACATCGCCTGGAGCCAGCGCGGAAACCGCGTCGGCTGCCGGTTCCCCGACGCAGTCGGCGGCCAGAGGCACGGCTGCGCCGAGTAACTCCGCCAGACGGATGGCGGCCGGAGCCAGCGACAGCTCAGGGAGGGGCTCGCCGGACGGCCTCCCGCGGTGCGAGGCCAGGACCACGCGCGCTCGATGCTCGCGCAGGTATTCGATCGTGGGGAGCGCGGCGCGAATCCGCGTGTCGTCCGCGATCTCGTCATCCTCTATGGGGACGTTGAAATCGACACGGACGAACACGCGTTTGCCGGCGACGTTCACATCGCGAACGCCCAAGCGGGTGGGCATTCCTACAGGCCCTTGCCGGCGACGTATTGGACCAGGTCGCCGAGGCGCGTCGAGTATCCCCACTCGTTGTCGTACCAGGACATCACCTTGACCAGGTTGCCACCCATGACCATCGTGGACGGTGAGTCGACGATGGAGGAGAATTCGCTGCCCTTGAAGTCGCTCGACACGAGCTCCTCGTCGCAGACCTGCAGGATGCCGTCCATCGGCCCGTCGGCGGCCTGATTGAGCGCCTTGTTCACCTCGTCCGCGGACGTGGGCATGGAGGTCGAGACCACGAGGTCCACGATCGAGACCGTGGACGTCGGGACGCGCATCGCCAGCCCGTGAAGCTTGCCCTCCAGCTCGGGTATCACGAGCGCGATCGCCTTCGCGGCGCCGGTGGATGTCGGGATGATGTTCGTCGCGGCGGCGCGGGCGCGTCGGATGTCCTTGTGACCCATGTCCTGGAGCCGCTGCTCGCCCGTGTACGCGTGGACCGTCGTCATGACGCCGCTCTCGATGCCAAACGCGTCGAGCAGTACCTTCGCGATGGGCCCGAGGCAGTTCGTCGTGCAGGAGGCGTTCGAGATGACGTTGTGCGCGTCGGGGTCGTAGTCGCCCTCGTTGACGCCGAGCACGACCGTGACATCCTCGTTGGATGCGGGCGCGCTGATGATCACCTTCTTCACGGCGCCGCCGAGGTGGCCGGCCGCCTGCTTGGCGTCGGTGAAGAAGCCTGTGGATTCGATCACAATCTCGGCGCCGACGCTGTTCCAGTCTATCTTGCTCGGGTCCGGCTCGGAGAAACAGCGGATCGCCGTTCCGTCTACGACCATCGCGGAGTCATCGGCCTCTACCGTGCCGGGGAACCCACCGTAGTTGGAGTCGTACTTGAGGAGATGGGCGTTCGTCTCGACGGGGGCCAACTCGTTAATGCCGACGATTTCGATGTCGTCCGCATGGTTCTTCGCTATCGACCGAAAGGTGTTGCGGCCGATGCGGCCGAATCCATTTATCCCGACCCGAATCGCCATCGGATGTCTCCAGGTTACTCGCAGATGCGCAGAAGAAGGGCCCAATTTCGGTGATTCTGGGCCCTCCCAAGTATGACCACTGGAACGTCATATGACCACCGGAACGTCGGTCGTCGAGCCGCCGAAGGGCTGCAAAGCGAGGGATGATGGAGGTTTACGCGGTGCCCTCCAGCCGGTCGACGAGGCGCATCGAGTGGATCGCGTCGCGTATGTCGGCGGTCGGCGTGGCGCCCGACCGGATGCAGTCGACGAAGTGCTCGTGCATGCTCAGCACGCCCTCGTATCGGTCGGAATCGCCCGCCGCCGAGCCGCTGAGCTCGGCGCCAGTCACCACGCGCGGAGCAGAACCGGCCTCGAGAATCTCGATGCTCTCAGGCACGTCCATGTAGCAGCCCACGCCGATCCCGTGCAGCTCCGATCGCAGCACGCGTCCACCGGACGCCCGGTTTCCCATTATGATGCCCGTGGCGTGGTTGTCGAACCGGATCATGCCCGTGTAGCAGTTCCGCCAATCTGTGCCGTGGCTGTCGCGATACGCGTGGACTTCCGTCGGCTCCGATCCGGACATGTACCTCACGAGATCCACGATGTGGGACACATCGTTCCAGAGGGTGGACGTGTTCCCGGGCCCCCCGGTGAGCCACTTATTGAACGACCCCGTCACGAGCGTAGCCGGCCCGTTCTCCTCGACCAGCCGCATCGCCTCGACCGTCACGGCGGAGAACCGGCGCTGGAAGCCGACCATACAGTGCACGCCGTTCGCTTCGGCAGCGTCGACCAGTAGCTGCGTCTCGTCGGTGTTCGCGCCCGGTGGCTTCTCGACGAAGACGTGCTTGCCCGCGCTGATGCACGCGAGAGCCGGCTCCAGCACGTAAACCTCGTTCATCACGCAGTAGACCGCGTCGAGATCGACCGCGTCGAGTAGTTGCTCGTGGTTCTCGAACAGTCGCGGAATGCCGTACTTGTCGACCATCTCCTGGCCACGGGCCTGATCCAGCTCCGCGACGCCCTCGACGGACACGCCCTCCAGCCGGTGGACGTTCGGGTAGTGCGCGCTGCGCGATCGACCGCCCGCTCCTATGAAGCCAACCTTCAGCATGCGTCCACCTTCCATGATCCGGGTCGTGATGCTAGATGTGCCCGGCGGCCCATGAGACGCCGTTCGTGAGGAGCGTGAGGAACGCCGCGTCGCGGAAGTCCTGCTGATGCCCCAGCGACGTGTAGAACACGCGCCCGCCCTCATGGAGTCGCGTCCACGCCACCGGCTCCGTCGAGTCCGGCGTCGTGCCGTTGAGCAGGAGCGTGGCGTCGTCGGCGATGGGCGTGTTCTTGTAGAGGCTGCCCACGGAACCGAACCGCGGCACTCCGGCGAGGATCGGATGGCCTGCCGCGTCGTCGGCCGCGGTCACGTCGCACACCGGGCCTCCGCCGAAGTGGCCGTTGTAGCTGCCCCCGAGCACCTGGGCGTCGAAGTCCAGCCAGTTCTGGTACGCGTGGCTTGCCGTGCGCACGCCCACGACGGGCCGTCCCGCCGCGCAGTACGCCTTCAGGCGGTCCAACTCCGCGCCCTCGACGCGTATGCGTCGCGTGAATACGAGTACCACGTCGGTGTCGTCGATCGCGGCGAGGGACGGGTCGTCGTCCTCGTCGGCGTAGACGATGAGCGTGTCGTCGAATCCGCCGACGGCCGCCAGGTGCTCGCGGAAGAGACCCAGCGATTCCTCGGAGTCGTACTCGAAGGAACCCGAGAGCATGCAGAGGCGCAGTGGGCTCGCCATGTTGGCGCGCTCCCTATGTGCGTGGGTGAGCCAGCGGCTACCAGATGGCCGAGTGGCACTGCTCCAGCTTGCCGCTGGCCGCGGAGCGGATGCCCGCGTCCAGGATCGCCATCGCGTCGATGTTGATTGGCACGGTCAGCGTCGGGTGCAGCGGCTCGCCCGTCTCGAAGTGATGTATGGCCTCCTTCGCCACGCTGTCGCGCCCGCCGGGCAGGCCGGACGCTTCGCGCAGCGAACCCTCGCCACTGTCCTTGAACACGCGCACGCCATTGCCCTCGACGGCGAGCGTGCCTGCCGTCCCGTAGACCAGATGGCGCGACGAGGCGCCGTGGTTCACGCAACTCCACGTCGACTCGAGAATAGTCATCGCCGACGGGTAGCGCACGAGGAGCGCCGCGTTGTCCTCGGCGTCGCCGTAGCCGCTCGCGAAGTTGCCGGTCATCCCGATCACCCCCTCGGGCGACTCTCCGATGATCCAACGCGATATGTTGGCGCCGTAGCAGCAGTAGTCGAGAAGCGCGCCGCCGCCGGGCGCGCTCTGATGCCACCACTCCGCGCCTCGCTGCTTCTCGGAAAGCTTCGGCAGCGGGCCGATGGACCCCTGACGCCACTTCACCTGGAACACCTGGCCGATCTCACCCGAATCGGCGATCTCCTTCATCAGCCGCGTCGACGCCGACCACGTGGACGGCCAGTTGACGATCAGCTCGACACCCGCGAGTTCCGCGGCGCGCACAGCGCGCATGAAGTCGGCCGAGGACGCTGACGGGGGCTTCTCCGTGATGATGTGCGAACCCGCGCCCGCGATCGCCTCAATGACTTCGCCGTGCCGCGCGTTCTCCGGGCAGGCGATGACGATGTCGAACGCCTCGGAGTCGAGCATCTCAGCGTAGTCGGCGTAGGTCTTGGGAACGCCGATTTCGTCCTCGGCGTGCTTGATGTTCGCGGCGCGGGTCATCGGCGCGTCGGAGAGCGACGGCGTCAACGGGACCGTGTCCGCGCATGCGACCCACTCGATGTTGTCCAGCGCCGCGAAATGGTCGAGCAGCCATGTCACGTGCATGTGCGCGAAGCCGACGACGCCTACTCGGTATGTCTTGGCCATTCGGGTGTGTCCTCGGTTGCCTGGAGCTCATTCGATGGGGAGGAAGCGGAACGACGTGTCGCCTACCTGGATCGTGTCGCCGGGCCGGATGGCGCCTTCACGGGCCATGACGCCGTTGTGCGCCACGGTCGACTCCTCGCCAAGGCAACGGAACTGGACCGTCAGAGCGCTCACGTCCACGTGATGGACGTAGAACAGAACGTGCTCGGGCAGGACAAGGTCGCCGGCTACGATGTGGTCGCACACCGGGGCCGTGCCGACGGCGATGCTCTCCTTCTCCGCGCCGAATCGCTGGGAGTCGGAGCCCGCGCGATCGACCGCGATATTGTAGAACAGCCGCGGGCCTCCCTCACCCCCCCGAGCGCGCTTCTCGGCATAGGCGTCGTTCAACCCGACCAAGTCGAGGAACGACCAGAGAAGGAACGCGCCGAATTCCGCGAGCATCAGCGCGAAGAAGTAGCCTGGCACTCGGAAGTTCGCCGTTGCGTCTTGCCCCCGCTTGCTCGCCGGGAGCAGCCAGTCGGGGATCGCCCACGTGCGTTCGATGCCCAGCTGATGCGCGGCGATGAATACCAGCGCGAACCCGGTGAACGCCCATAGGACGACGGCGCGCCCCACCCGCAGATGGACCAGTTGCCCGAAGCCCGGCACGATGCCGCCGAGGAACGACGCCAGCAGCATCCTGATGGGCGGAATCCTGCGGAGCCGCACCGACGATACGGAGCCCCGGGGGAGCATCTGACCGGCTTCACCGAGGAGCCGGACCTCGCCGAATGGCGACTTCAGTGGGGCGGGAGCGCGCTTGGAGAACGCCAGCAGCGCCGCCAACGGCGGCACGAGCTGCGTCAACCATCCCAGGAACCTGCCGCGACCGAGGCCGCTCCGCCGCCGTCCCCACACCACCCCCGCCGCGAACAGCGACCCGGCAAGCAGATACGCCCACGCCGCGCCCACGATCACCAGGTGGCCTCTGACGAACTGTTCGACGTATGCTGGGATCAGACCCATGCGACGGTCCTCCGGGTGGATGCCGTGCTTGCTAGCACGCTGGCGCGCCGATATAGTAACGCCGGGCGACGCGCCTACAAGCTACACCCAACCTGCGCGATCCTACATCACGGGACGACATGAGCGTATCTGAAATCTGGCTGCCCGCTCAAGACGGCTCTCGCGAATACTACATCCCCCGCGCGCGGATGTACCCACCCGTTTCCCGCGCGAGCGCGGACGCCACTCCGGTACGCGAAGTCGACGCTGCGGTGCACATCGTCATCGACGCGGATTACACCGGGCCGACGACCGATCCCGGCCTGGATGTCGTCGACTGGGAGACGACCGCGTCGATCCGCGAATACATCTGGGACGCCGGCCTCGGAGTCGCCGACGGCATGGACACCGCGCAGCGTGATCTCCTTCCCTCGCGACACGTGCAGTTCCTACTCGACCAGACGGCGGAACAGAGCGACGGGCGACGCTGGTATTTCGGCGCCGGGACCGACGACGTAAGTTCGTCGACTCCGACCAACGCGGAGATCGCCGACGCGTACATCGCGCAGATGCTGAGCATCCAGCGGAAGGGCGGCAAGGTCGCCATCTTCCCGTCGCCGCATCTCGTTGGGCGCGACGCGGACGACTTCGTCGACGTGTTCAGCCGGATCGACGCCGCCGCGCAAGGGCCCCTCCTGGCGCATTGGCTGGGCGAGGCGTTCAACCCCAAGATGCGCGACTACTTCCCCGCCGACTCGTTCTATCGCGTCATGGACCTCGACAACTTCGAGAGCGCCAAGATGTCGCTGCTCGACGTGGATCGCGAGATCGAGATCCGACGGCGGATCGCGGCCGCGGGCAAGATCATCAAGACCGGCGACGACTACCACTACGTCGAGTTGATCGAAGGCGGCGACGCGGACGTCGGCCGGGGCGTCTACGAGTCGTCCGGCGTCAAGTACCCCGTCGGCGACTACAGTCACGCGCTCCTGGGCTGCATGGGGATGTTCGAGGACATCGCGCAGGAGGCGATCCGCGCGCTGG
>NYZG01000384.1 GCA_002687025.1 Candidatus Poribacteria bacterium | reverse complement strand
CGTACTCCGCCTCCTTGCGCGGAAGTCCGATGTGCTGGTGCACGAGCAGGTTGGTCATTGCCCAGGCGGCGAGAGTGAACTGGTCACCGAGGTTGAAGTCCTCGTGATGCAGCACCTCAATGTACGTGCTCGCGCCGTTGAATTCGAGCCCGCCACCGAATTGGCCCGCGACCCAATCGCCGTCGGTGATGGCGCCGTCGTGCGCGTTCCCGGACAGGTCCGCGGCCGTGTCGCCGGCCCCGTCGTCGAGCGGCCAATAGCCGACGATGTCCTCCTCGGTGATGTCCGCGGTCGCGGCCCCGCACACGACAAGCGCCAGTGCGAGCATCAGAGCTGTCGCTCGTGGTGTCATTAGCATCCTCCCTCGTGGCGGCGCGTGGCGCGCGTCGTGACCCGCGCGCTCCGCATGGACAGGTTAGCGGGCGACGGCCGGTGCGACAACCAACGTCGGCCACCACACTGGGGCTCTCTCGGCGGGCCGTGCTACTGTTGCCGCGGAGCGCGCGTGGGCCGGATCGGCGCGGCGCCGGGAGACACAGGCCGGGAGACACAGGAGGGCCGCGCGCATGGCGCGACACGCGGAGACACCGGAGGACGACCGCGCGGCGGCAATCCACGAGGCGTCGCTCGCGCTCTTGGCAGACCCCGGCGTGCGCCTGGAACACGACGACGTGCAGGACCTTGTCGTCGGCGCCGGCGGATCTCTCGGCGGCGATTCGGGTGCTGTGCGTCTCCCGCGCGCGCTGGTCGAGGAATGCCTCGCCATGTGCCCATCCGCCGTCGCGTTGGCGGCGCGCGACGGCACAACGCGCACGATGTCCGCCCGCTCCGAGCCGGTGTTCTGGTCGTGCCCCGGCATGTACATGCATCACGACGGGACGCGGCGGCCCTTCACTTCCGTGGACATGGCGGCCATGTCCCGCCTGCTCGACCGGCTCGAAGGCGCGTCCGTGGTGTTCGGGATGTCCCTCGACGACGTCCCACCACACGCGCGGGATGTCGTCGGGCTCAGCATCATCGCACGCAATACGTCGAAGCACGCGCGGGTGCTCTGCTTCTCGCCAGAAGGCGCCGACGCCATCGTTGCGATGCGTGAAGTGGTCTGCGACGAGCCATGGCTCAGCGTGGGGTTCACCGCGCACGGGCCGCTGCGGTGGACACACCTGGCTCTGGACATCTTCCGCCGCACCGCCGGGCACGGCATACCCGTGACCGTGAATGGCGAGCCAATGGCTGGGGCAACCGGTCCGGTCACGATTGCCGGCGCGGCCGCCGTTGGGGGCGCCGAGATCCTGGCCGGTATCGTCGTCAATCAGCTCCTGGAGCCGGGCAGGCCGTGCGTCTACAACCTCGGGCTGGCGCACACGATGGACATGCGTACGGCCATCGCCGTCACCGGCGGCCCTGAGAACGCTCTGTTCGCGCAGATATCGGGCATGATGGGCCGGCACTATGACATACCGTCGGGCTCGTGGGCGTCCACGGAAGCTATGGCGCCCGACGCTCAGGCTGGACTGGAGAAGGCGTTCGCGTACCACACGCACGTCGCCGCCGGGGTGAGCGCGATCTGGGGCATCGGCCAACTCGAGTCCGAGCTGACGATTTCCCCCGCGCAAGCAGTGATCGACGACGAGATCATCGCCCATATTGGGCGGTACCGGCGCGGGTACGATGTGTCCGAGGGCGCTCTGGCGTTGGACGTAACGAGAGACGTCGGCATCGCCGGGTCGTTCCTGGACAGCGACCACACCCTCGCGCGCTTCCGCGACGAATTGCACGAGCCGGGGGCGTTGTGGCGCGACCGCCACTCGGCGTGGTCCGCCCTTGGGTCGCCCGACCTCGCGCGGCGCGCCGAGGACATAGCCGATGGCCTCATGCGGGAGCCCGTCCGCGCGCCCCTGGACGCAAATCAGGCGGCGGAGTTGGACAGGATCACCGCCGGCGTGCTGCGGGCCACGTGACATGTGCCGTGCGCACGGCCCGTACGCGGGCTACTGTTGCCGCGTAAGCGCGATGCGCACTGGCTCGCGGGCCGAACGAATTCAGACCGCGGATGGGAGAGGGATGGCAGTGCAGAAGCGATGGGATCCGTTGCCGCGCGCGGAAGTTGTGAAGGCGTTGGAAGGCGGCAGCCCCGAGCGCATCCCGTTGGTGCGCGCACGTTGGTGGGGCGAAGGCCTCGGCGAGCAGTACGGCGACCGGCTGCAGGAGTTGACGAAGTACCCGGAGGACACCGTCACGCTGTGGGCGAATCCGCTCAACGTCGGCGCGATGAACCTGTCGTGGTCGATGGACTCCTCACGGCGGGGACACGACTCGCGCTGCGTTATCAGCGACTGGGCGCAGCTCGACGAGTTCATCGACAAGATGCCCTCACCAGACTCCGACCCGGACATCGGCGCCCTGATCGAACAGGCCGAGGCGGCGCGCGCACAGGATCGCTACATCCTCTACGGCTGGTGGGGTCTGTTCTTCGAGCGCCCGTGGGGTCTGCGGGGGATGGAGAACATCATGACCGACTACCACGTCGCGCCGGAACACGTCGAGCGGCTGCACGCGGCGCTGGCCGCGCAGTACTGTCGCTACATCGACTGGGGCGCGCGGGAGCTGTCGCCGGACGGCTTCTGGACCAGCGATGACCTCGGCCACCAGACGCAACTGATGATGCGGCCTGGGACTTTCCGCGACCTCATCAAGCCGCACTACGCGACCGTCGGCGAGACGCTGGCGCAGCACGCGATGCACTGGTGGCTGCATAGCTGCGGCGACAACACCGAGGTGCTGGGAGACCTGGCGGAGACCGGCGTCAATGCGTTCCACCCGGTGCAGAAGCACACGATGGACGAAGTCGCCGTGGCCCGCGAATACGGCGACCGGATGACGTTCCTCGCGGGCATCGACGTGCAGCACATTCTGCGCGAGGCCGACCCCGACGGCGTGCGCGCTGAGGTGCGCTTCCTCATCGACACGTTCGACCGGCCCGAGGGTGGAATGTGCCTGGGAGCGGGGAACGGCATCGTCAACGGGACGCCGTTCGAGAACATCGAGGCGTTCCTCGACGAGGCGGTCACGTACGGCGCCGCGCACAGGCAGGCGTACGCCTCGGGCGCCTGACCGTGCGCTACCGGTGGGCGAGGTCGGCGGAGGCGTCGAGGTAGCGCTTGATGCCCTCTCCCGGCACATTCCACGGTATGTGGTTGCCGATGCACATCATGTAGCCGCCGGACATGCGCGCGGTGTCCACCATGTCCTCGACCATCGCGTCGATGCGCGCCGGGTCGTTCGACATCAGGACGCGGTTGTCCCCCTCTCCCGCCACGAAGCAGTCCGGGTAGCGTCTGGCAATCGCCTTGTAGTCGGTGTATGGCTCGGAGATGATCCCGCGCGCGCCGCACGCCATGACGTCATCGGCGTAGGCGTCCATGCATCCGTCCGCCATGAAGATGACCTGCTTGCCCGCGTCTCGCAGGAGCGCCCAGTACTCCTCGTACCGCGGGAAGACGTACTTGTGCATCCACGCCGGGGAGCAGACGGGGCCGCGCGAGGTGACGATGTCATCGTGGCACACGACGAAGTTGACCGGCAGCCGCGCGAAGGATCGGAACACGCGGCGGTTGATCTCGGCGAATTCGTCCATGATGCGCTCGAACCGCGGGTCGAGGCACGTCTCCAGGAACAGGTCCCAGCCAAATGTCAACAGCGGCCACATGAACGTCGTGTTGTAGAAGCCGACCGACGACGCCGACCCGTCGACGCCCCGGTCGCCGAGCTCCTCCGGGTAGTTCCGCCTATACGCCTGGTAGAGTGCCTCTTCGTCCGAGTAGTCTCGGGACTCGACGACCGGGATGTCCGTGAAGTCGCCCTGCTCCAGGGGCGAGAACGCGAACACATCCTCGACGGTGTCGAACTTCTCGCCCCAGTCCCAATGGCTCGTTTCAGACGCGCCCCAGCGGACGTGCCGCCGGCCCTGGTCGTCTACGAGCATGGACTGATCGGCGCCGTCGAGGCGCGGTCGCTGGACCGGGTCGTCGGTCGCGGGCACGCCTAAGCCGAGTTGGGGATATAGCTCGCGCAGCCGTAGACGGCACTCGCGCGGGTGGTCGTAGTAGTCGATGCCGGTCAGGTATGTCTCCGCGTCCGGGCAGGACCAATGCTCCCAGTGTGGGATGCGTTCGGGCGCAAGTCCCATGTACGCCATGTAGCGGGGGTCGCCGGACATCTTGGGCGCGGCTTTCGTCATCCACCTAGCTCCACGCAACGACGTCGGTAGTGGAGGTAGTTCTCATACGGCACTTCTTCGGGCACGCCGTGGTCGCAGGTGGGGATGTAGCCGCCGCGTTCACGCATCGCTGGGAGGATACGCTCGACCATCCGGTCGATGTCGGCCGTCGTGCGCGCGAGGACGCGCTTGTCGATGCCGCCGAATATCACCAGATCGGGGTACTCCTGGGCCGTGCGGACGACATCGCATCCGGCGGCCACCTCGAAGGGGCTCATCACATCCATGCCCAACTCGCGGTAGATCGGGATGACGCCGTCCACATCGCCGTCGGTGTCGATGTGGATGTACAGATGCCGGCCTTGGTCCAGCTGCCGGGAGCGCACGTTGTCGATCAGCTGCTGGTAGTACGGGCTGAGGAACTCGCCCATCATGGCCGGGCTCAGTAGCATCCCGCCGTTGTAGCAGATGTCCTCGGCCAGGAACAGCTCGTCGATCGTGACGCGCTCCTGGTGACGCGCGATCACCGCATCGGCGAGCTCGAACCACGCGCGCATGCAGGAGTGGACGACCCCGGGATCGTCGTAGAACATCATGGGCAAGTCGGCCGGGCCGATGAGGCTGCGCAAGTACATGTACCCGCCGACGAGGCCCTGCGAGATCATGTATCCCTGCTGGGCGGCCTCCACGGCGCGATCCATTCGCGCGTCGAGGCTGGCGTACCGCTCCTCCGACGCCGGATCGAGTCGCCACACGACGTTCTCTTCCCACGACCGCTGATCCGTGACGGGATGACCCATGTACTCCGGCATGAAGCCGCTGCGCCGACCCTTGAAGTACAGCACATGGCGGCCGGCGTAGTCCTGCTCGACCTCGTGGTCGCCCCGGTCCTCGATGACCTTCGTCTCGAAGGCGGGCGAGAAGGCCGCTTCGCACCACCCGAGCTGACCCAGCCCGTGCGACCCGCCGGGGTCATACGAGAAGAGCTCGGCGTGGTTGGCGTCGGGCGGCAGTCCCTGCTCGCGCCAACGCTCAAGACAGTAGAAGCCGAACTCGCGACGCACGAGGGGCGCGTCAGGCGTGATACTGTACGTGTCGCGTAGCTTGCGCACGCCTGGGGGCATGCCTTCGCGATTTCCCGATGCGCGCAACGATGTCGAAGGTGGAGACATGGGAGGCCCACGGTTTGGCGAGGGTGGGCCCGCACGCTTCCGCGGCCCGGCACGGCCCATTATTAGCCGGGGCTCGGGCGGATGTCGAGTGGGGTCGTCAGCTTCCGTGTTTCTCCGCGCCGTATGTGACGGCCGTGCGGAGGAACGCCTCTATGTTCTCCAACGGCGTCTCGGGCATGATCCCGTTCGACGCGGCGAGCATGCACCCGCCCTCGGAGCGGTCGCAGATGTCGATGAGCCGCTTGGTCCCCTCCTCGACCTCAGCGGGCGTGCCGCCGGGGAGCAGGTACTGTATGTCGATACCGACGTGGAAGGTGATGTCTCGACCGTACGCGGTGGCGAGGTCCGGCAGGTCCATCGGAGGCTCTTGCATCGGATGCAGCGTGTCCACTCCGATGGCCACCAGGTCGGGCATGATGCGTTCGATAGCTCCGTCGGTGTGGAACCAGAAGTGCATGCCGCGCGAGTGGCAGTGGTCGGCCAGCTCCTCGTAGAAGGGCAGGTACATGTCTCGGAAGGCATCCTCGGAGAACAGCAGGTCATCCTGGCCGGCGAGATCGTCCGACGTGAAGTACCCGTCGGCGCCGACCTCGGCGAACCGGTCGATGACGACCTTGTGGTAGTCGGTGAAGGCGCGGAGCAGGCGCTTCACGCGGTCTGGGTTGTCGAGCATCTCGCACATGATCTCTTCCATACCGAAGAGGAACCAGGCTCGCTCGAAAAGGCAGAAGAAGTCCCAGGCGAGTAGGTACCGGTCAGGATTCGCCTCGGCCGCGGCCACGGCGCGCTCGAAGTACGCAGGGCTGTCGGGGCTTGGTATCGCGGCGATGAAGTCGTCTATCAGGTCGGTGGAACTTACCACCAGGCGCGAAGTGAATCCCTCGCCGTGGAGGTCGCCTCTGTCGTCCTCGATGGACCACCGGTAGTCGGCGGGCGCGCCCGCCGGCGCCCGCAGGTCGCCCGGGGAGGTGTACGACAGAGAAACGTAGTCGTCGACGACGGATTCGTTGAGGTGATGCAGCCGGGCGCCGTACTTGTCGATCGTCCCGCCGTTGTAGAACTTCGCCCACCCAAGCGGCGTGCGTGGGATGTCGCCGCCTCTGCGTTCTATGGCGTTCGTCATCTGTGCGCGGGTCAGTGGCGGTACACTCGGCATGTCGAGAGCGATCGGGTCGCGCTGCATGGTCACCTCCCGGGCGGTTTCGCGGCACGAGGCGACGCCCTTCATGAGTGCGTCGCGTGCTCGAGTCCCTGGGCGAAGAGTTCGCGTACGTGATCGTCATCCAAGGCGTAGTAAGCCGACCGGCCCTCGCGCCGACGCCGCACGATCCGCGACGCGCGCAAGAACGCCAGCTGGTGCGACACGGCCGATGGGCTCATCCCGACGGCTCGTGCGATGTCGCCCGCGGCCGCCTCGCCGCCAGACAGCACGTGCAGAATGCCCAGGCGCGTCGGATCGGCGAGCGCCTTGAAGAGCTGCGCCATCGTCTGCATCGTGGCCTCGTCGGGCCGTGTGGCGTCGTTCACGGCGCGGACCCCGACGCCGCTCGCGACGGCCGCAGCAGGCGAAGGCTGTTGGCGACAACTGCCAGCGTCAGCCCTACATCCGCAACCACCGCCATCCAAAGCGTGGCGACTCCAAGCGCCACCAGGCCCATTACCCCAAGCTTGATTCCCGCGGCCACGGCGATATTGGCGGTCACCGTACGCCGGGCGCGCCGCGCGACACGCAACGCCGCCGGGAGCTTCCGCAGGTCGTCGCCCATCAGGGCCGCATCGGCCGTCTCAATGGCCAGATCCGTG
>NYZG01000383.1 GCA_002687025.1 Candidatus Poribacteria bacterium | reverse complement strand
GCTCTACGGCTTATACGAGCCAACGACTGCTGGGAAGAGTTCTGGCAGAAGAAGCAAGCTGCATGAACCAACACTCTGTGACCACACCCGCGCGGCGCTGGTCTAGATGAAGTCGCTGCGGGTGTCAAAGATCGAGGGGTCCAGATCGTGCCACGACTCGTAGTCGGTGTAGAGCGTCACCGTCTGTCCCGTCTCGGCCGACTCGTACCCCCCAAACATGATCTCATGCACGTGCAGCGTCCGCGCGCCCGAGCAGGTGGGCTCCTCGTTGTCGAGTATGCATCGCACGAAATGCGCGGTCATGTTCTCGACCCCGGACACCGTGGGGACGGCGAAGCACCCGCTCCATCCTCGCCATTCGGTGGGCTCGGCGCCTTCGACATCGCACACGCCGTCCCGACGCTGTAGGATCACGCGGCCGTCGCCGGGGAGGATGACGGAGCCGTCACGCCCATAGATCGTCGTCGAGTTCTCGGCGTAGGCCGCGCCCCACAGGGAGCGTATCACCACATGCTGGCCGCCTGCGTATTCGACGACCAGTGTCACGTTGTCGTCGACGTCGGAGTCTACACGCTTGCCGTCGCCGACGATCCGCTTTGGGATGAGGGTGTTCACCATCGCAGTGACGCGTGACGCGCCGCCAAGCAGACTCGTCACGCGTCCGGCCGGGTACACGAAGCAGTCCAGCATCGCGCCGCCGTGCGCCACCGACTGATCGTAGTACCAGTTGTCGCGGGGCGGGCCGGGAATGTTGAGGCACGCTTCGCCGCCGGTGATCTTCCCGATGTAACGCTCGCGCAGTAATGACTGCGCCGTGAGTATCGCGCCGTTCTGGTCGTACGGGAGGGCCATGAACGTCACGTCGGCTTCGTCGGCCGCGTCGGCCATTGCGCGGCAGTCCTCCAGGGACGTGGCCATGGGCTTCTCGTTCAGCACGTGTAGACCTCGCTCGATGGCCGCGAGGCACACCTCGGCGTGGACGGAATGCGGCGTCGTCACGAAGACGGCGTCGAGCTCCTCGGCGTCCATCATGCGCTCGTAGCTGCTGTAGCAGCTGCCCACGCCGTACTGCTCGCCCTTGCGACGCGCGTTCTCGACGCGGCGGGCGCAGGTAGCGACGAACTCCGCCTCATCTATGTGCTCTGCCATCTTGAAGAACCGGTCGCTGATGTCTCCGCAGCCGACCATGCCCATGCGCAACTTCGCCATGCGTGGTCCTCTCGTGAGTGTTCGACGCATTGTCGCACGGGCGCGCGGTTCGGCATAGGGCGCCGATTGCGCCCGCGACGCGGTACGAGTACGGTCTGCCTGGGGAGCACACACCACGGGAAGGACCTCTCAGGATGGGTGAACTCGCGGACGCGCTGCCGGTGGCGGCGCCGGAGGAAGTCGGGATGTCTTCGGCGCGGCTGGCGCGTCTGTCGGAGGCGATGCAGGGGTACGTCGATCGGCAGGAGATGGCGGGGGCGGCGACGCTCGTGGCGCGGCGCGGGAAGATCGTGCACGTCGGGTCGTTCGGCATGGCGAGTGTCGCGCGGTCGGAGCCCATCAGTCCCGACACGCTGTACCGCATCGCGTCGATGACGAAGCCGATCACGAGCGTCGCCGTGATGATGCTGTTCGAGGAGGGCCGCATCCACCTGAACGACCCGATCGGCAACTACCTGCCGGAGCTGGGCGACGCCCAGGTTATCGCCCGCGACGACTCGCCGGACGGCTACCACCTAGAGCCCGCCCGCAACCCCGTGACGGTGCGGCATCTGCTGACGCACTCATCTGGATACACCTACGGCGAGCCCGAACCGTTGGACGAATTGCATCGCGAGGCGGGGATTCCCAGCGGTTTCACGAACACCGACGACACCATCGGCGCGGCTGTGAAGAGACTCGGCGACGTGCCGCTGCTCTTCCACCCAGGCGAAGGGTGGGCCTACGGCGTGTCGACGGATGTCCTCGGGGGGCTCGTGGAGGCCGTGTCGGGCACGACGCTGGACGCGTTCTTCGAGGAGCGCATCCTCGCGCCGTTGGGTATGGCCGACACGCATTTCTTCCTGCCGCCCGGGAAGGTGGCGCGCCTGGCGGACGTCTACGCCCGGCGCGACGACGGCGCGCTGGCCCATGTAGAGTCGGACTACCCGTACAATGGGCCGGGCACGCTCTTCATGGGCGGGGCTGGGCTCTGCTCGACGATCACGGACTACGCGCAGTTTGCACAGATGATGCTCAACGGCGGATGCCTCGGAGGCGTACGCCTGCTCAGCCGACGGGCGGTCGAACTCATCCGGGAGAACCACGTCGGCGAATCCACGCCGATGGACCGGCCGGGGTACGGCTTCGGTCTTGGGTTCGCTGTCCACCGGGATGCAGGACGTAGCGGCGACATCTTGCCAGTCGGTTCGTACTTCTGGGGTGGGTATTGGCACACGACGTTCTGGATCGACCCGGTTGAGGACCTGCTCGCGATCAAGATGTCGCAGGTGTTTCCCGCCGACCACCTGGACGACCATCAGGCGCTGCAGGCGCTGGTGTACGGGGCGATTGACGATTGACGACACGGTCGTTCCGACTGGCACGTGGCTTGCGATACACACGTAAGCCACGTTGCCGTGCGGCTACGTGGGTGATACGGTACGGACACGCGTCGAACTACCGGCCCGGACAGTGCCACATGCGAAGCGTCCCGAAGACATTGCACGCCTACCTGGAGCTGGTGCGCTACCCGCTGTTCGCGATCCCGATCGTAGCGACGCTGCCCGGTACCGTGCTGGGGACGCACGAATACGGGTGGAGCTGGCGGGCTCCCGTGGCGCTTCTCACGGCCCTTCTCGGCTACTTCGCGGGCATGATCAAGAACGACTATTTCCACCGCGCACAGGACGACATAGCGAACCCAAGACGGCCGATTCCGTCGGGTCGTGTGCGGCCGGCAGATGCGATGAAGCTCGCGAGCGGCCTGTACATCACGTGCATCGCTCTGGGCTTCGCCATGCACTGGAAGGCCGGTCTGCTGGTGCTCGTGCTCATCGCGCTGTCGCACGCGTACAACGCGTTCCTCAAGATGCGCGGCGTGTGGGGGAGTCTGTCGCTCCCGTTGGGGATTGCGTTGCTGAGCGTCTTCGGGGCGGTGTGCGTCTCGGGTCGCGTGCCGCATCTTGTGTGGTTCGCGTTCGGCGCCACGTTCCTCTACGACTTCGGTACGCACGTCACGAGCACCTTCAAGGACATCGACCGGGACGCAGCGCTGGGGGTCACGACCACGCCGCTGCAACTGGGCCGTCGCGCCGCGCTGACCGCTTCCACCGTGGCGACGCTCGCCGCGTTCGTCGTGGCGTCGGTCCCGCTGCTGCTGGGACAGAACCCGTACTATGCGGTTTGGATAGGCGTCGCGTTCGCTGCCACGGTCGTGACACGCGTGCCTCTGCTGCGCTGCCAGACGGAGCGGAACGGCTACGTTGCCCTGGAAGGCGCGATGATCGCGGCGATCCTGCTGTTCCCGGCGCTGATGGGCGCCGTCATGTCATTCCAGATGTCGGCGGCGGTGATCCTCTCACTGCTCGTGACGACGCTCTATCTTCTGCGGACCAGCAAGCAAGAGGTATAGGGATGTCCTGGGCCGGCGGCCCCGGCGGAGCCCATTCTCGTCCCGTGTCCGCGGGCGTCGATGTGCTGCCTGTGCTACACTGTGCCTGCCGCGCGAAGGGGTGACTGCCCCACCCGACCGAACTTCGGACGGACCACACATTGCGCATCCACAGGCTGTTCTTGGCTTTCGCGCTTGCGTTGGTGGCGGCTTCCGCGCGCCCGGCTTCCCTGGGCCAGCACCGGATACGAGCGGGCGATTCGCTGCGTATCGTCGTGCTGAATCGGCCGGAGTACGGCCAGGAAGTGCTGGTGCAAGACGACGGGAAGATCAACTACTTCCTCCTCGGGGCGATCGATGTCGAGTCGCTTACGCTGGAGGCGCTGCGCGAGCGCCTGGTCGCTGGCCTGACCGGTCACCTCACGGACCCGGACGTGCTGATCGTGCCGATTCCTCGCGAGCGGGACGTGTACGTGGGCGGGCAGGTAGGCGCGCCGGGCAGGTACGGCTTCATGGACGCGCACATCGACCTCCGGAAGGCGCTCGCCCTTGCCGGCGACGCGCTGTCCGAGTCGGCTGACATGACGCGCGTTCACCTTATACGCGACGGCGAGCTCGTCCAGACGTACGACTTGACGGCGCCGCCGGGGCCACACATTCAGGTATTCAGAGGCGATGTCGTGTACGTGTCGGAGCGGACGCGACTCCGCGTGTCCGGGAACGTGCGTGAGCCAGGCGTCTTCCACGTCCTCGGCCCTGTGTCGGCAGGGTACGCACTGTCGCTGGCGGGCGGCATCGTGGACGACCAGGGGTCGCTTGGGCGTCTGATGATCCTCCGCGCGGACGGATCGACGGAGACCATCGAGCTGAACGAGGACCTGACGGGCGTCGACCGGCCGCAGCGAGAGATTCGACACGGGGACACGCTCCACGTGCCAAACGCGTACGTCGTCGAGGAGGTGAGCGTGCTGGGATATGTGCAGCAGCCGGGCCTGTACCGCGTCCGCGGGCCGGTCTCCGTGGGCCGAGCGCTGGCGCTGGCCGGCGACGCCGTGCGAGAAGACGCCAACCTGGAAGTGGTGGAGATCGTACGGCTCGACGGCTCCGTCGAGACCATCGACCTGCGGCGGGAGGCGACTACCGCGCTCGTACACCCGGGGGAAACCGTCCGCGTGAATGCCAGATTCAAGGTGAACTGGCCGCTGGTGTTCAGCGCGGTCTCCACGGCCGTTCTGCTGACGAGCCTGATACGCCAGTGACCACGACGCGGGCCGGGGGCCGAGACATGCGGATCAGTCCCGCTCCGACGTTCTGGGATGTGGATACCCAATACGACTTCATTATGCCGGGCGGCAGGCTGCCGATTCCCGGCGCCGAGGGCATATTGCCGAACCTCGCACGACTGACGCGTTACGCCCGCGAACGCGGCTTTCGCGTGATGGGTAGCGTGGACCACCACTCGCCCGACGACCCTGAACTGTCCGACGACCCAGACTACGCCGAGACGTTCCCTCCGCACTGTCTGGCGGGCACGCCCGGCTGCGAGAAGGTCCCGGAAACGCAGCCGCGAGAGCCGGTATGGGTTCCCAGCGCGAGAGAGGACAGTGACGACCTCGCGCGCAGGCTGCTTGATCATGGCGGCGAGGTATACCTGCAGAAACGATGGTTCGACGCGTTCACGAACCCGAACCTCGAGACCGTTCTTGAAACAGTGCGTCCGAGCCACGTCGTTGTATATGGCGTCGCGTTGGACGTGTGTGACGCTCACGCGATCGAGGGGTTCCTTAGGCGCGGCGGGACCAGAATCAGCCTGGTCCTGGACGCGACGCGCGCCATCGACCAGGACAGAGGCGACGCCCTGGTTGCCGGATGGACGGATTCCGGTGTGCGCGTGCTCTCCACGGACGATGTCCTCGCCGGAGCGACGGAGGGGTAGAGATGGCGTGGGATCGCCGCGAGTCGCACCACGTCGGCTCCTACGCGTTCCATTGGTTCTCGGACGGCGACGGCGCCTGGTTGGTCGCGGTGTGGCCCGAGGCGCGGGGCCCGTCGGAGCCGCGCGAGTCGGATATCCCACGCGCCTTGACGGTCCATCACATCCCGCGAAGGGACAACCCGAAGGGCAGGATGAAGCCGGTTCGCGACTTCTGCGAACGGTTCATGTCGGACATCCCGTTCCGGGTTGGGGCTATCCGGGACAAGGTCCCTGCGCTGAACCGACTGAAGGCCAACGGCGCAATGCCCGACAGCCCGGAGGGCGAATGAGTCCGGCCTCGCGGTCATCGCCCACAGGCGGCGCGGCGCGCCGGAGACGCATCTTCATCCCGTCATGGAACGGCCTAGACGCGCGGAGAACGGAAGCGATGACAGATCGCGATGTGGCTTGCCGACTCGCCAAGACGTCCCGGGGGCGCGCTAGCATAGTGCTCGCCACGACGGGGATTCTGCTCGCGCTGCTCGTCGCGTGCGGCGACCCGGCGCCTGAGCCGCGGCAGTTCGAGTCGTTCCTCACGGAGTTTCGGGCGGAAGGGCCGGCGTCCGAGGACCTGGACAAGCGCGTCGCGCGGTTCCTGCGCAAGGCGCGCCAGGACGATCTGCGACTGCAGCTCTCATACGCCTATGGCCGCGCGCTCCAAGGGAGGAAGCGTTACGCCGCCGCCGGGGACGCATACGCGCGTTGCGACGTGTCAGAGTTCGCGCTGCGCGACTTCGCGCGTTACCACCGCGCGCAGTGCCTCGCGAAGCAGCAGATGTACGGTGAGGCGGCGGCGCAATACCGCTCGATACTCGACGAATTCCCCGATTTCCCGTTGCGGGAGAGCGCGCTGCTCCGCGTCGGCAAGGCGCTCGAGAACGCTGCGCAGTATGCGGACGCGCTCGGAGTTTTCCGAGGGTTAGTGGACCAACCGAGCCTCGGTCGCGAGGCGTTGTACTTCGTCGGTGTGTCGCACGAGGGGCTCGGCGCGCCGCAGGCGGCGTACGAGGCGTACCAGCAGGTCATCGAGGACACGACGAACGACTCGTTCGCGCAGCGCGCCGTGGCCAAGATCGAGCGGCTCGCGGACGCTCACCCCGAGCTGAAGCTGACGCGCGCTCACAAGTTCGTGCACGCCCAGGTGCTGCACGGCAGCGGCGAGCGCAAGAAGGCCCGCACGACCTGGGAAGGCATCCACAAAGGGCACGAAGACGAGCTTGCGACGCGCGCCCGCTACGAGATTGGCAGGTCATACCTGCGAGACCGCCAGTACAGCAACGCGATCCGCACGTTCGAGGGGATGCTGCGATCCGGTCATCCGAACTACAAGACGCGCGCCCAGTTCCAACGCATCCTCGCGACGCGACGCTCCGGGCAACGCACGCGGGCGTTACGCCTTTTCCGCGAATTCACCACCGAGAACCCGTGGTCCTCGCTTCTGGACGACGTGATGATGGAATACGGCTGGACGCTCCGCGACGCGCGGGACTTCGCGACGGCGCGCAAAGCATACGCGGAGGTCGTCGCCAAGTTCCCCCAGAGCAAGCACGCTCCCGAGGCGGCGTGGCTGACGGCGTGGTGCGACATCCGGCTGAAGCGACACTCCCAGAGCATGGCGTCGCTGAAGACTCTCATCCTCGCCTATCCGAAGAGTGACTACGCAGGGCGCGGCCATTTCTGGCTCGGGAAGGTACACGAAAGGCTCGGAGACTCGCAGCAGGCGGCGGATGCGTATCGGCAGGTCGTTGAGATGGACACGTACTACTACGCCGCTCGGGCCGACGAGAAGCTGCGCGAGCTGGCCGGCGCCGGCGCCGTGGGGCCCGAGTACATCGATTCGGTCAGCCGCATGGTGCGGCAGGCGAGCGTGTCGGTGGACTCGCTCCAACACATGCCACTCCCGCGCGTGGAGATGCTGACGCGACTTGACGACAACGCGGCGGCGATCGCGGAGATGGAATCGCTGCTGGACCGAAGCAAAGACGACCGCGCGCTCCTGTATTACCACCTGATGCGCGCCAACGAGCGGCTAGGCCGCACGTATCGAGCGTACATCATGGCGTACCGGTTCTCGAATCTGCCGGAGGTGCGGTGGAGCGGCGACGACCCGCCCGTTGAGGTGGGCCAGCTTCTCTATCCGATCCCGTTCCAGGAGTCGCTGGAGAAGGCAGGAGAGGAGTTCGGGGTCGATCCGCACTACCTCGCGGCGATGATCCGCGAGGAGAGCCGGTTCAATGCCAGCGTGGTCTCCTGGGCCGGCGCGTACGGGCTGATGCAGGTCATGCCCGACACGGGCAAGCGCATCGCGCAGAGGATCGGCATCGAGCAGTTCGACAAGGACATGCTGCTGGACCCGGAGGTGAACATCCGTATGGGGGCTTGGTACATCCGGTTCCTGCTCGATGAGTTCGGGGGAGACTTCTCCCTCGTTTCAGGCGCGTACAACGCGGGCGAAGGCCGGATGGGCCAGTGGCGCGAACGCTACGCCATCACCGATCTGGACGAGTTCATCGAGCAGGTGCCCTACACGGAGACGCGCAACCACATCAAGAAGGTCATGCACTCCTACCACGTGTACCGCCACCTCTACGGCGAAGACGAGGAGCCCGCGCAGCTGTCGCCGGTCGAGCACCCAGGATGAGCGAGCCAAGCCGTCGCGTCGCCGAAGCGGACACGGTCGCAGATTGGCGTTCACGATGATCCGGCGGATCGTCCTGCGTGACTTCATGTCGCACGCGGAGACGGTGATAGAGCCCGCGGAGGGGCTCACCGTGCTCGTCGGGCCGAACAACTCCGGGAAGAGCGCGATAGTCGAGGCGCTGCGCACGCTCTGCACAAACGAGAACAGCACACACGTCAAGCGGCACGGAGCACGCGAGTGCTGCGTGACCGTGGAGACGGACGACGGACACGTCATCGAGTGGCGGCGTAGGAACTCTCCGAGCTACGTGGTGGACGCTCAGCTCTTCGACCGCCTCGGGCGCGGCCGCGGCGGCGTGCCACCGGAGGTGCACGAAGCCCTTCGCCTGCCGTGGGTCGAAGGGGACGGCGGGGTTTTCGATGTCCACCTCGGGGAGCAGAAGACGCCGATCTTCCTGCTCGAGCAGTCGGGCTCGCACGCTGCCCGGTTCTTCGCGTCCTCGTCGGACGCTACGAAGCTGGTCGAGATGCAGCGCCGGCATCGCGAGAAAGGCCGCGCGGCCAGAGGCCGCAAGCAGCACCTCGAGGCGGAGGCGCGCCGCCAGACGGCGCGGATCGAGGAGCTAGAGAGCGTGCCGGCCCTAGCGACGAGGATGGAAGACGCGGAGACGCTGTACGCTGCCATCGACGCCGGGGACGCCGACGTCGCGCGGCTGGAGTCGGAGATTGGCTCGATCGCTGCAGCGCGCAGCATGACGGCGGCGCTGACGGCAGAACGGGCCGCATTGGCCACGCTGGGCGAGCCCCCTTCGCTGATCGACACGGCCCCGCTCGAAGGCCTGGCCGCCTCCTTGCGTGTGGCGTCCGAGACGCGGCGAGCTGCTCTGGGACAGGCGGACGCCGTGTCGCCGCTCCGCGCGCCTCCTGAGTTGGCTCCCGCCGACGCCCTTGAGCTCGACATCCGGGGCCTCGCCAGAACATCGTCCGACGTGCGCGCTGCGTGCGGGGAGTCTGCCGCGCTCTCAGAGATGATCGCGCCGCCTACGCTCTGGGACTCCGCGCGCCTGGACGCGGACGTGCGCGCGCTGGCATCCGCAGCGGCGTGGGACGATGCGCTTCAGCTTCAGGCGGACGTGCTGTTGTCCGCGGCGGGGCCGCCCGAGCTGCTAGACGATGGCGCGCTCACGGCGGCGATAGCGGACATGCGTGCAGCCGCTGTCTCCGTCGACGCGCTCGCGCAAGCGGCGGGGCTCACCAGGGGGCTGCCCGAGGTCCCGGCCCCCGCTGACGCGCTGCCACTTGTCGGCCTGCTGGACGGCCTCGTGGCTGCGCACGCGGCCGTCAGCGCTCACGCGCAGGCCCTGGAGGGCGTGGGGGCAGAGACGCTGGACGTCGCCACGGGCGTGCGCGCATGGGCCGAGGACAACAGCACGTGCCCGACGTGTGGCGCCGCGATCAATGCCGAAGCCCTCGTGGACCACGCCGCCCGCGCGCATGGAGGACCACCGGATGGCTGACTCCGTGTACGGCGGCATCCTGGTCGTCGGTGACCCCCACCTGGAGGGGCGCGTGCCCGGGTTCCGTCGGGACGAATACCCCGACGTGATCCTGGAAAAGCTGCAATGGTGCCTGGACTACGCCGC
>NYZG01000382.1 GCA_002687025.1 Candidatus Poribacteria bacterium | reverse complement strand
TTGCGAGGTTCGGTCGCCCCTCGTCGTCCGTACGCCTGACACTGACGTCGTCGCGGGTTTCCTCACGCCACGCCGTGCTGTCCACATGCCACCGGATTTGGTACGTGTGCGAGGCGTCGTCGTACGGCGTGAACGTGTCCGCGATGACGAACAGGTCGGGCTTCACGAACAGTACCCGGCGGACGTGCGCCGCCGTGCGGTCGTCGACGTCGCCGTAGCCTTCGTCGTAGACTCCGGCCGCGAAGTCGAACTCCGGCGTGCTCTCCCAGCGGGCGTCGATGGGCTCCTGCGAGACGTTCGCCCACCGGTCGCCGGTCGATCGGCGTTGGGGTTGGCCGTCGACGAGACCCGTGTTGTGCGAGAACGTGTCGATGTCGTAGCGACGGTACGGGCTGCTCTCGTAGTTCCCGCCGCCACCGTCGAACAGCATCGGGCGCCCGTACGCCCAGACGACGACGTTCAGCTTGTCCTGATGCACGTGGCCGTAGCCGAGCGTGCCGAAGTCGAAGGCGAGATAGTTCGCGTCGCGCTCCCATCCCGAGCGCATCGCCGCATACCCCGCGTACGGGAACAGGTGAGACGTCTCGCCGGGCGCGCTGCCTTCGCGTCCGTCATTCGCGGCCCAGGCGAACTCCGCGCGGACGGGGAAGAGCTCCGCCGCTTGCCGCATCGTGCGGGGCACGTTCGTGTTCCACGAGTCGTTGAAGCGCGGCAGGTCGCGGTCGGGCGTCATGAGGTACAGGTTGAAGTCGAAGGCGCGTTCCGTCATGGCGACGAAGTCCGCGGGCAGCTCCTCGACGCGTCCGACCAAGCGGGCGAATTCCGCGATCTTCAGGATGTTCGATAGCGCGACCTGGTGGTACCCCGGCGTGAGCTCGACCTGCGCGCCGTCGGGCAGGAACTGGACGCCCAACTCCTCGTATACCCGGCCGACGGCGTATGCGCGGAACTCCTCGGCCTGCTTCAGCTCCGGGAACAGGGCGCCCACGGCATAGAGGCCGGACATCTCCATCGTGAGCCAGTTGCCGGAGGTCGGGTGCTCGCGGAGATGCTGTGCCTGTTCGAGGCACGACTTCAGGTAGAGCACGATGTCGTCGTCGGTGAACGAGGGCGAGGTGAGGAATCGATGGTACGCGTCCGGCCACGGGCCGCCCATGCGGATGCCGCACTCGATGGTCCGCCAGGCGCTGTTCGCGTAGTTGCCGTTGTCGTGCGTGCGTGGGCATTGTCGCGTCCACCCTCTCAGCTGGTCGACGAACGTCTGCGCGTATCGCTCGTCGCCTGTCGCCCAGTACGTGCGGCCCAGATTGCTCCAAAAGCCCATGCGACCCAGTTGCCAGAGCCACTCGTGGTTCAGCGGCAGGTCGTCGCGTTCGATGGTGGGGTTGTAGAACCAGTCGATCTTTCCGTCCGGGAACTCGTGCCAGATAGAGCTGACGAGCACGCGCCCTCGCACGGTATCCTCGGCCGCCTCGATGTTGTGCGATGTGGCCCGGTCGATGTCGTGCGGGTCGAACCGCCACGGCACGGACGTCCGAGCGCGCAGATACGCGGCGAGCGCGGCCCGAGAGTCCGTGACGTCGCCACGCGAGACAGCCGCGCGCACGCCCTCCAAGCCGGCATGGTCTAGGTCCAACGCTCCGAGCAGTTCCTCGTCGGTCATGCGTGGACCGTATTCCTCCGGCATGTCCACCAGCTCCATTCGTTCGATATGCACGACGGCGTTCGGGTTCGGCGTATTCCCCCAGCCCGCCGCGGTGAAGTACACGGTTCCGATGCGATCCCATCCGACCGGCTCTCGCGCCTGTCCCATCGTCCGCCGGGGCAAGACGATCTCGCGCCACCCGGCGATGTCGAGGCCGACGCGCGACATCCAGTAGTCCATGCCCTCGGTGGCCGGGTTCTCGCTCGCGACGATGAGCATCATCGCGCCGTCCACCGCCAATTCGTTGTATAGGCGCACTCGTATGGCGTTGTGCGTGTCCCAGTCGGCGGGCGGGGAACTCAGACTGAGCGTGTTCGCGTCGGCGTGCGACCAACGTATCGTCTGCGTATCGAGGGACGCGTCGGCAGACCCGCCGCGCCACGCCGAGGCGTTCGGCCCTGCTACGAGACGGGCGGACGGCACCGTGGCCGCAGCGATGACGACGGCCGCGAGGAGCGTGGGGAGCACGGGCTCGCCTCCATGATGGCTTCGAGCACAGTATGCACCCAGCGCTTCTCGCGCGCACGAGCCGCGTATCGTCTATGCGGCTACGCCGTCGGGCGCCGCGGATCCGACTTGGATGATGCGGCCATGTTCGCGATCGATCACCCAGAGGCCTTCGTCGTTGTGGCCCATGCCGCGCGTGACTCCCCCGTACGGCTTGGGCGCGAACGGCTCGCGGAACGGCTTCTCGATGCAGTCGACGAACTGGCCGCCATCGTCGAGCCCGGTGCGTATGAAGAACGGAACCCACAGGTCGTCGTGCCAGAGCGTGTCCCCGTCGGCCGCGAGTCCGACCGGAAGCGGCCCCGCGAGGCTGACATGTTCGCGCACGACCTCCCCGTCGCCGTCGAAGCAGAAGAGCCGCCCGAAGAACGAGTCGGCGACCCAGACATGTCCATCCACGGCTGCCACGCCGCCCGCGTGGTTCAGGCAATCGAGCGACATCTCGGCCAGGCACGCGCCCGTCCGCGGGTCGACGCGCACAATGCGTTTGGGGTCCTTCTCCCAGGGCGATCCCTGCGCGAGCGTGGGGGCGCCGTCCCAGCATCCCAGGCCTCGGCCCGCGCCTTGGGGCAGTTCCACCGTACGCAAGACCGCGCCGTCGGCGCCAGAGAAGGAGATGGCGGTGTTCGTCGCCTCGTCGCACGTCCACCATGCCTGACCGTCCCAGGCGAGTCCCCACAGGTCGCCCGCGGGCGTCGCCACCGTCCGGCCGATCTTGTAGCCGGGCGGCAGCGGCGGGAGGCCGCGGAGGACGTCGAGCAGTCCGTGGCGGCTCAGTGCGCGGAATACGACCGTGCTGTTCTGTGAGGTAGGCCACCAGTCGGGCATGGTCCATCCGCCGTCGGGACTTTGCGTGCGCAGAATCAGCGTCAGTTGCTTGCGAAGCATTGCGCCCGCGAGAGGATGGTCGGTGGTCGCGGCGATCTCGACGAACGACCACGGGTCGAAGTAGCTGATGCAGCCCGCGCCGTTCACCGCCTCGGAGGCCCACGTCAGCGCCTCGCGCAAGCCGTCCTCGATGTCCAGGACGCCACGTCCGGCCGCCAGAGCCGTGATCGTCGCGGCCTGGCCCCAGGGACATCCGCGGTTGATCCACAGGTCCACGTTGTCGGCGTGCCAACGTAGTGTCGCGTGCAACTCCGGGGCGGCCGTCTCGCCGATGCCGCAGAGGGCGCGCGCGTCGCCGATTGCCATGGGCAGTTCGGTGGCTTCATCCCCGGCGCAGGTCGACGTGGCTCCGGCCGCTACCCGTCGGCCGAGCGCCTCGCCGGCCGCCCGGAGCTCCCGCGCGCTAGAGGCCACTCCGAGATCGAGCATCTTGAGGAGGGCGCCCGCGGTCTCCTTGCCTTCCTCGCCGAATCCACCGTCCGAGTTCTGTCCCGCGAGCAGTGCACCGATGGCGTCGGAAAGGACCTGTTCGTCGCCTTCGGCCGGTCGTCGGAGAACCTGCTTACGGACGATGGCGGCCTCCGGCGCTTCGTCGCTCAGGGCCCAACCCATGGGGTCGTGGCGGAAGCCGTGCGTGGGAACGTCCTGCGGAGTGGACATAGTTCGCTCCTTGTGCCGGCCGTTCGGAGTTGGGATGACAGGAGCGGGACATGAAGCGCGGAATCGTTACACCATACAACGCGTGTGCGTACGGCTGCGTTCCGGGGTCAACGGCATGTCAGAGCAGGTTTGCCACCTGGACCCGTAGGCGCGCGCCGTTCATGGCGACGCCGTCCATGTTCTCGGTCGCGGCGTCGGCGGCGCAAGCGGAGGAGAATCGGACGAAAGCGCACCCGTCGATGCGCAGCATCCGTACGGCGACCGGCTCGCCGTACTCCGCGAACAGCTTGCGCACGGCCGCCTTCTCGACGCCCACCGGCAGATTCGCGACGAACACTTGTGTCCCCATGGCAGTTGCCCTTCACCCCCGTGGAACCCGTTGGCCGATGCGTCAGGAACGCGGCGGCCCGCGCCGATGTTCACGCGTATATGGGGCGATCGGCCGGACTTGATGGCCGTCAGATCGAGTGGGCGCCTTCGGTGTTCTCATCCCGGCCGCGCGCCGCACTTACTGGCGCGCGCCATATCGGCTATGGGTACGGCGACTCAACGCGGAGGACGGAGGCCCTGGAATGACGCCCAAGCAACGCGTGCTCGCCACATTTCGTCGCGAGGCGACAGATCGCGTCCCGATACACCACATCACGTTCTCATCGCGCGTGGCGTCGGAGCTTCTCGGCCGCGACGCGCACGTCGGCGGCGGCATGCAACAGTGGCGCGAGGCGCGCGCGTTGTGGCACGGCCCCGACGCGCACGAGGAGTTCATCGAGCGGTCGTACCGCGACGCAATCGACCTCGCCAAGGCCGTCGGGAACGACATCGCGCGCGTCACGTACTGGCGGATGAACACGAAGCCGTCGGAGCGCATCGACGAGCACACGTTCCGCTATGGCGAACGGCGCGTCATGCGGTTCGATCCCGCCACGGAGCTGTATCAGGATGTCGGTGGCGGCGAAGTCGCGGCGCCGGTGGACATCGAGGAGTCCGTGGCGCGGTCAGAGCGGTCGGCCGAGGCGTACACGCCCACGGAGGCGGAGTTCGGGACCGAAGTGCGCGCGCAACGGGACGTCGGCGACGAGTACGTCGTGCGCGTGGGCGGCGTGGGGATCAGCATCCCATACGACGAGCCGTGGCTATATGCTCTGGCCGCGCGGCCCGCGCTCGTAGCGCGACACCTCGACGCCCAGACTGAGCGTGTGGTGCGCCGCCTCGACATGCTGCGGGACCTGGGCTTCACATGCCTGTGGGGCGGCGGCGATCTCGCGTGGAACGACGGCCCGTTCTACTCGCCGCAGGCGTTCCACGACCTCATGCTGCCTCGGTTACGGCGCATCTCGGACGAATGCCACGCGCGCGGGTTGCTGCATATCTTCGGTAGCGACGGTGACTTGTGGCCCATCGCTCCCGACCTGTGCGGCGCGAGCGGCGTCGACGGGCTATACGAAGTGGACCGCATCGCGGGAATGGACCTGCGCCGCCTGCGCGCCGAATACCCGACCGTCACGCCGATCGGGAATATCGCGTCGCACACGCTGCATCTTGGCTCTGTCGATGACGTGGTCGCCGAGACTCGCGACTGCCTGGACGTGGCGCGCGAGCATGGTGGGGTGATCGTCGGCTGCTCGAATCTCATCATGCCTGAAACGCCGATGGCCAACGTGGACGCGATGATCTCGACACTGCACGCGAATGGCTGATGTCGCGTTACGTCGGATGGGTTGTCCACGTCAGGCGCCGTGCGGAGTGCTGGACGATGTCGTGCGTCGGGTGACGACCGCGTGTGGCCTCCCGCCAGCTCCTAGCACATGTGGGTAGTAGCGCGAGCACGAGACGTGCGCTGGAATCGCCCTGAATACGCGCTCGGGAGCGCCGCCGGCCGCAACATCTAGTATGAGGCGACGCGAAACGGCTCGGGAAGCATGACAGTTTGACCCCTCTCGGAAAGTGCTGGCTATGCGGACAGCGGTCAGAATCCGCCACGAGGCCAGTGGCTTCGCTACGACCCCGCCGATTGCGGCCGTTGCCACGCTCAGCAAATGGCGCCGTCTCGCGTCCAAGGAACCTGCGCCGTCGCACGCAACGGTGATTGCGCGACTAAGGCGCCGCCCTCCAGAGGCACCCGTGCCGCAACGAGAGAAACAGGACCCTCATCATGAAGCACAGTGAACAGACAGACAGGCGAGACTCTCTCACTCATTCCCTCTTGGGCGCCGCTGGCGCGGGACCGGCCATCACATCGACAACAGATGTCGCCGTAGGCGCCGTGACGGGAGAAACGCAGGTCGCGACGGCCGATGGCGAAATCACCAGCGAAGTCGACGTGCTTGTCGTCGGAGGCGGCACGGCGGGAACGATCGCGGCGATTCAGGCCGGACGGGCCGGGGCGAAGACGCTGCTCGTCGAGCGGCACAGCCAGCTTGGGGGGACGACGACGACGGGTGGTGTCGCGTTTCCTGGTCTGTTCGATGCCTGGGGAAAGCAGATCATTGCCGGCATCGGTTGGGAGTTGGTTCGCGAGAGCGTCGAGTTGGATGGCGGCACGCTCCCTGACTTCTCCAAAGTACCTCAGCGGCACTGGGAGAATCAGGTCCCGGTGAACATGTTCCTCTACGGGATCATGGCCGAAGAGAAGTGCACGCAAGCCGGAGTTCAGATTGCGTACTACGAGTTCCCTCAGGAGATCACGAAAACGGCCGACGGCTGGCAGGTCGATTGCGCCGGATTCGGGACCCGACGCCGCGTGCTCTGCAAACAGATAGTCGACTGCACGGGTGGCGCCGAGGTGGTCGGCATGCTCAAGCTACCGCGGCTGCGGGAAGAGGAAACGCAACCGGGCTCCATGCTGTTCCAGACCGGCAACGCCAATGACCCCGGACGCGGCCAGCTCCACGCGTTGTATGTGCACGGCGCCGACTCATCCAACTCGCGCACAGTCACCAGAGCCAACATGACTGGCCGCAAGGCCGTGCTCGCAAAGGTGCGCGAGGAGAAACAGCGTCTGATGCACTTGCAGCCGGAACCTGGCTTTCGTGAAAGCTATCGCATTGTGGGCGAGACGATTATCACCGTGGACGACTACACCTCCGGCAGGCAGTTCGACGATGCGGTCTGCAACGCATTCTATCCGGTCGACATTCACACCAAGACTGGCGTAAGACCTGCGCCACTCCAGCCAGGCGTTCTACCGACGATTCCTTTGCGGGCCCTGATCCCCAAGGACGGCCGCAATATCATCGTCGCCGGACGCTGCCTCTCAAGTGACCGGCTGGCCAATTCCGGGTTGCGCGTTCAGGCATCTTGCATGGCGATGGGCCAGGCGGCTGGTGTCACGGCAACGCTCGCCGCGCAGCATGGGACCACGCCTCTCAGTGTGCCACTCGCGGAGATTCACAAGCTGCTTCGGGAACACGGCGCCATCGTTCCCGGCGAGGCATCGTCGGGATGAGACGCGTGAAGCGAAAGCTGCGGAGAGGGGGCAGGATACGTCGTCGCACGCGACGGGGTCGCCCCATGGGACCCGCGTGTGCGCATCGCCACAGACGCGCCGCTACAGTGTCCAGAGAAGCCCCACAGTTGCGCATCGAGACTTCACGCGATCGTGAGCGAGGATCACGCATGCTGAACGGCAGGGCTGTGTTGCGGCTTATCGTGTTGACGCTCATCGTGAGTGCGATCGCCGCCTCAGCGCGCGTCAGCGTGTGGGAACGTGTGTTGCCTCCCGAGGCAGGGGATGTAAAGCACGCCGCTCGTGCAGATACCGGCGCGTTGTACGTCCATACCGGGGACATGCTCTGGGAGAGTCACGACGGCGGGGCAACATGGCATTCGTCCCCCATTCCTCCACCTATACACCCAGTCGGCCGGCCCTGGACGGCTGCAGCTTACGCGGTTCGAGGTCGCGTCAATAGGTGTGTAAGTTCATCCGGCGGCGGCTTCCCAGTCGTTTTCGTTGCGTTGTCTGACGCCGTCGACGTACGTGACCCCGTCTGC
>NYZG01000381.1 GCA_002687025.1 Candidatus Poribacteria bacterium | reverse complement strand
GCGCGTGACTGGGGCGGAGATTGGTTCGATCCGGCCGCTCTGTCCGTCTCGGCGTTTGGGGAGCGCGGTGTCCCGTGGGGATGGCTGAAGCAGATGCGCGCTACACACGTAGGCCGATGATACGGCGATCAATGAGTTCAACAGCCTTTCCGACCCAGCCTTCCCCCTACCAGCCGGCGGAACAGACTGCTACCCGTCGAGAGGACCAAGGCAGCTGTAGGTTCGTACGCCACGGCTCCGGTGTGCTGGCGCACGGATGTCTTCGCACAATGATTGGGGAGTGCAATGAGGAGTCGTCCACGGGTTGCGCGCCTAGTGCTCGTGCTCGCGCATGCGGTCCACATTGGCGTACTCAGCTCTGTCGCTGATCAAGCGCCGAGGGGACCTGAGATCGCCTTCTCCTCCGCGCGAGCAGGTGGGTTAGAGATCTATGTCATGAACCCAGACGGCGGGGGCGTACGCTCGCTGACTCAGTTGGGAGGCTATGCCCTCCAGCCAAGATGGGCGCCGGATGGGCGCACAATTGTGTTCTCGTGGGCGTCTCTCGGGGACACGCAGCACGCGAAGCTCTATATGATGCGGGCCGACGGCGCGCAGGTCACTCAGCTCACGGGTGAGCCGGGCGCGCGCGACACATCGCCGACGTGGTCGCCAGACGGTCGGCACATCGCATTCGCATCCGACCGGCCGGGACTCACCGGCACCCACATCTATGTGATGGACGCCGACGGCCGAAATACCAGGCGAGTGACGCTCGATGCAGTGTTCGATGGCGCCTACAACGAGCTTCCGTCGTGGTCGCCCAATGGCGGCGAGATCGCGTTCACGTCCTGGCGCGTGACGGCCGAGGCGTTCGCGGTCACTCCGAACGGACAGCAGGTTCGCCAAATCACCAACGACGGTATGTGGAATCTGTCCGCCAGATGGTCGCCGGATGGCCGGGAACTTGCCCTCGCGTCCTGCTCAACCGCGGTCTTTCCACAGACGGATATCTATGTCGTGGATGCGGACGGGCGGGACAGGGCCCAGTTGGTGGCGCACCCGCATCGGGATCGGTTTCCCGCATGGTCTCCCGACGGCTCCCGGATCGTCTTTGAGCGATTCTGGGTCGCGGGCGGGGTTGCGGACGTTTACGTCGTGGATCGTGGCGGCGGGCGCGCGCGCAATCTGACGCGCCATCCCCAGCGTGACTGGGCGGGGGATTGGTTCGATCCGGCCGCTCTGTCCGTCTCGTCGTTTGGGAAGCACGGTGTCCCCTGGGGATGGCTAAAGGCGCTAGTATGGCAGTCCCGTATCCGCCTCTAAGAGAGAGCCGGTGATGCGTGCCCCGGAGGCGGACCGGCCACCCACTATATGTAGGATTGGAGCCGCAGAGCGAATCAGCGTCAGACCTGCCTGGATATTCGCGAATCCGTGGGGTCGGTCACAGGATGTGGTATGCCGGGCCGACTGTCGGCTCGGAAAGTATGACAGAATGCCGCCTGTCGGAAAGTCAGCAGCCAGGGCGGCCCGTCGTCGGCGCACTCCCACTACAGTCGCGCGGACCCCGTCCATGGGCTCGACGATCGTGTCGGCCCCTATGGGGCTGCGTATCCGCCGGTCACAGTTTCCTCGTCGGTATTCCCCAACAGCGGCGAGCACGCCGGGCCCATCGATCAGCTCGCGACGGATGACGTCGATCCGCCCTTCGTGCTCGATCTGTTCTGCGCGGAACGTGCTAACAGGCATGGCACAGCCCACCAGACCATACGGTCCTGCCGCCCCGCCGCCAGCCGCGGCGTGTGCGCCGGCCTCCGGCATCTTGGCTCGGACGACGACCGCGTTCGCGCTGGGGAGCTACGGGCAAGCATTGGGACGCCGGTAGGCGCATACTGTAAGCCGTTGCACGAGCGTGCCGCTCCTCGGCGCGTGGGACGTGGCGTGGAGGCCGTTCTGCGCGGCCGCGCGCAGCGCGATCGGCACAACCGGGAAAGTGATGGACGACCGCGGAGGTATCAGAGCATGGCAGTGGCGAAACGGTTGGTGTTCCCGGCAAAGATGCAGGTCGAGGTCGAGGAGTTCGAGATCCCGGACGACCCAAAGCCGGGCGAAGTCATCATCGAGAACCTGTACGGCCTGATCAGCCCCGGCACGGAGCTGGCGATGTTCACCGAGACCCACATCGGATTTCCCATCGCCGACTTCAAGTACGCGAGCTTCCCGTTCCGGCCGGGCTACGCGACCGTAGGCCGCGCGGCGAAGGTAGGGTTCGGCGTGGACGATATCGCGGAAGGCGACGTGATCTTCACGCGCAACGGGCACGAGTCGCACACGCTCGTCCGCACGAGCCGGCCGATCCACAAGGCGCCACCGGGCATGGCCGTGGAGCACGTGCCGTTCGCCGCGCTGGCGCAAATCGCGCTCACCGCGGTGCGACTGACGGATGTCCGGCTCGGGATCACGGCCGCGGTGTTCGGGCAGGGGCTGATAGGGAATCTCGCCGCCCAGATGCTGCAGCGGGCCGGCGCGCGACGGGTCGTCGGCATCGACGTCATGCAGCATCGGCTGGAAATCTCGGCGCAGTGCCACATCGACAGCCAGATCAACCCGGCGCACACCAAAGAACTCGACGACATGCTGGATCACCTGGCGCACGGCTCCGGCTTCCACATCGTTGTCGAGGCGACGGGCGATCCGTCGGTGATCCCGCAGGCCATCAAGACCGCCCGGGAACGCGGACAGGTCGTTCTGCTGGGCAGTCCTCGCGGCACGACGCAGATCGACCCGTACTTCGACGTGCACGTGCCGGGCGTCTCGATCATTGGCGCGCACGGGCGACACGTGGCGAACGCGACGGAGTTCGGCGACCCAGACCCCACGGAGTTGATGCTGTCGTTCATCGCGGAAGGGAAGATGACCGTCGCGCCGCTCATCACGCACACGTTCGACGCGAGCGACGCGGACAAGGCGTACAACGGCCTTCTCAGCCGCAAGGACAGCCACCTCGGCGTGCTCCTGGACCTGACCAAATGGGGATGACGGCGCGACGGCCCAACGTCCTCTTCGTGTTCTCGGACCAGCACCGGGCCACCGACCTGGGCTGCTACGGGAACCAGCACATCCGCACGCCGCATCTGGACGCTTTCGCGGCGCAGGGCGCGCGTGCGAAGGTCGCCGTGTCGAACACGCCGGTGTGCGGGCCGTACCGCGCGAGCCTGATGACCGGGATGTACACACACCGCTGCGGCTACCCGACGAACTACGTGCCGTTTCGCCCGCCGGGGCCGTGTGTCGCGGACGTGTTCAAGGAGCACGGCTACGACACGGGCTACGTCGGCAAGTGGCATCTGAACTTCCCCGCTGGCGACCCGAAGCAGAACCGTTCCGACGACCCGGCGGCGGGTTTCGTGCCGCACGACGCGCGGCATGGGTTCGACGACTACTGGGCCGCGTTCAACGGCAGCCACCAGTACCACTCATGGACGTACTACCGCGACGATCCCACGCCCATCCACGTCGACGCGTACCAGCCGGAGACGCAAGTCGACCAGGCGTTGGAGTTCATCCGGGAGAGGCAGGCGCGTGGCACACCGTGGTGTCTCTTCCTATCGTGGGGGCCGCCGCATACGCCGTTCGACCCGCCGCAGGGGTACGCGGACCGGTACGTGGGGTCTCCGCTGCCACGGAACGTGCCGGCTGGGCCCGCCGCGGAGTACGCCGCCGAAGCGCTACCGGGCTACTACGGGCTGATACAGACCCTCGACGAGGCGTTTGGCAGGCTGATGGCGGAACTCGACCGCATGGGCGCCACGGAAGACACGCTCTGCGTCTACACGTCCGACCACGGGGAGATGCTCGGGAGTCACGGATATCGCGGGAACAAGCGATGGCCCTATGACGCGTCGCTGCGCGTGCCTCTGCTCGTGCGCTACCCCGGGCAGATCACCGGGGGAAGCACCCTGGAGCGACCCGTGGGGACGCCGGATCTGTACCCGACGCTGGTGGAACTCGCCGGGCTGACGCCGCCCTCTGGGCTGGACGGCCACAGCGCGGCCAAGGCGCTGCGGACGGGAGATGAATCCGGCCGCGACGAGTACGCCTGCTGCTCGATGCCCTACGCGTATGTCCCGTGGCCGGGATGGCGGGCGCTACGTAGCGCGCGGCACATGTACGCGCGCACCCAGGACGGCCCGTGGCTACTCTATGACATGGGTGGCGATCCATGGGAGACGCGAAACCTGGTGGACGATGCCGCCTCGGCGGGTCTCGTCGCCGAGATGGACGCGGCGCTCTCCCGTCGCATGGCGGACGTTGGGGACGACTGGGGGTATCGCGTGGACTCGGGCGACTGGGATCTGTGGCAGCCCGGGACGAGCAAGATGCGCGCGAACGATCTCGGCGTGCCGTGGCCCGGCTCCGAGGCGCTCAGGGCGGCAGGCGATTCCTAGCGCGTTGGGATGCGCGGACCGAGAGGAAGCGTATGGACTTCGCGGCTCTGACGGCCATTCCGTGGCAGATGGTGGCGCTCACGGTCATGGCGCTGTCCCTCGGGTGGGGCATCCGCGGCAACTTCGGGCATGAGTCCGGCGCCGCGATGCCGGGCGCGCTTGCGGCCATGGCGGTGGCGATCATGTCGGGTCGTCCAGACTGGTGGGAGCGGGCGCACCTGTTCGCGATGTTCGGCGCCCTGGGGTGGTCTCTCGGCGGCAGCATGTCGTACATGCAGGTGATCGCGTTCACGCATTCGGGGCACACGCCCTCAATCCTGTACGGCTTCGCCAATCTCGGTGTGATCGGGTTCTGCTGGGCGGCGTTGGGAGGGCTTGGCGTCGGAGTCGCGGCGCTGTTCGACGGCGCGACGCTCGCGCTGTTCGGCCTGCCGATTGTGCTTGTACTCGCGGGGTGGGGGCTGCAAGAGACCATCGTCGACGCGATGGCTGCAAAGAACTCCGGGCGACGGCATGAGAGCCGCCTGTACTGGTACGACACGGACTGGCTCGAAGTGCTGGTCGCGGCAGCGGCCGTACTCGTCGTGGTGGCGTTGCGCGGCCGATTCGACCCGGCAACGACGCTCATCCTATACCTCGGCGTGGGGTGGTACGGCGCGTTCCTCCTGCTGGTGAACGTCCTCGGCCTGCGCATGACGCCGCCGCGAGGAGATAACTGGGCCGGGTGCGTGGGGATGGTCATCGGGGCGTCCGCGTACTGCTGGCGCTTCGGGTATGGAGACCTCGCCTTCGCCATGTGGATGACCGGGGCGATCGGCGGAGCGGGGTATTCGCTGTCGCAGGCCATCAAGCTCGCGTGCATTCGCACCGGACTGCGCACGAACTGGCACAGCGTTCTGGAACAGACTCAGGGCGCGTTCCACGGCCTCGGCTTGTCGGTCGCGATGGGCGTACTGGCGCAACGGGCGCCGGCACACGAGGCCGGCGGCGTGAGCAGATGGATGCATGTGGCGGCGGTGGCGTTCACGCTGGTGCTGCTGACGTACGTGAACCATCGCAAGGCCACGCTGACGTGGATCGAGCAGGTGGCTTCGCTGCCCGAGCGCTTCTATCGCATCCCCACGGCCGGTTGGTTTCGACGTTCCCGCGGGTGGATTGGATGGTTCGAGCTCGTGTACCTCGCGATCGGCGTGGCGGTCGTGTGGATCGGCGCCGCACATTTGCGCTCGCCGCTGCCGTTCCTGCCGGAGAGTGCGTTGGGACGTGCGCAGCTTCTGTTCCTGCTGTTCATGTGGTGGATCGTCGTGTTCAACTTCGAGCGAGCGCTGACTGGATTCACCCCGGCGCGCATCATCACCGAAGGCGCTATCACGTGGAATGCCGTGGCATGCACCGTGTTCGTATGCCTGGGCGCGACGTCGGTCGCCCTCGTCGAGACGAGCGGGGCCGCGGCGGCGACATCGGCGGCCGTGACGGCCGCCGTATTGGGCGTGGTCTGTGTCACGGTGGCGGGATGGACGGTCGCGAAGGGGCTGTTCGGGTCGGAGCACATCAGCGACGCCGGGCTGCACATCCGCTTTGGGCCGAACAGGACGGCCACGAAACAGCGGCCGACACGCGGGTCCGCGCACCCGTAGCTGGAGGGCATCATGCGCCAGGTGGGAGTTGGGATCGTCGGGCTCGGAAACAGTGGGTGGCGCCTGCACGGGGAGTATCTGGCCGGCGCGGCGAAGTTCTGCCTAGTAGGCGTGTGCGACGAGGACGCCGTCCGGTTGGCCCGCGTCGGGGACGCGCTGGAGGCGCCGCAGGTCGCGAGCTTCGATGCGCTGCTGTGTCGGGATGACGTCGAGCTCGTGGTGCTCGCGATCCCACACACGTTGCACGTCGGCATGGCGGTGGCGGCGCTGGAGGCGGGGAAGCACGTTGTCGTCGAGAAGCCCATGTGTCTAGCCGTCGCGGAAGCGGATCGCATGATGGCCGCCGCCGGTCGGTCGGATCGCCTGCTGACGGTCTTCCACAACCGTCGCTGGGATTCCGACTTCCTGACGTTGCGGCAGGCCCTCGAACGCGGGGCGTTAGGAGACGTGCGCGTCATCGAGTCGCGGCGCAGTGGCGGGTTCTACCTGGCGATGGATACGCCGCCGGAGCGCTCCTGGACGCTCGGACTGGACCACGGTGGGGGCGCCGTCTATTCACGCGGGCCGCACGTGCTCGACCAGCTGCTGTGCCTGACGCGAGACGTGCTGGGCGTGCGCCCGACGCGCGTGTTCTGCCATACGCAGACGGTCATCTGGCCGGACGACGTGTTCCGCGCGACGGTCGAGTTCGACGACGGGCTGGTCGCGCAGGTGGAAGTCAACATGGTGGACGGCGACTCCGGGCCGCCGCGCTGGCACGCCCTGGGCTCAGATGGCATCTACCTGTGCCGGACGCCAACGTCGCAGGCTGTCGTGACGGAGCTGGTCGGCGGACGGGCGGGAGACGAACGCACGCTCGACAGCGTGTCCGCCCACGCGCAGGAGGTGTTCTACGACAACGTGCATGCCACGCTCACGGCCGGCGCGGCGCCACTCGTCACGGTGGCCCATGCGCGCGAGGTCGTCGTCCTGACCGACTGCCTGCGGCAGAGCGCGGCAACTGGGCGCGTCGTCGAGTGCGAGGTCTAGCCGCGCACGCCCTGCAACGAGCGGTAGACGCGGCGTAGCGCCGGCTCCGACGCGCGCCAGAGAGCGGAGCGCAACGGCGCGATGGTCTTCGTCATCGTGCCGAAGTCGGCGCGCGCGGCGCCGAACGACTCTTTGAACTTCACCAATCCGACGTTCTCAGGCGGCGATGCGCCGAAGTCGGCCCGTTGGTAGCCACGTTCCATCGCCCACGTCAGCGCCGTGTGGTAGAGCAGGTGGTTCGGCGCATGGCGACGTTCGGGCGGCTGGCTCGCGGCCATCCATACGGTCGCGACTTTGCCGAACACGAGGAGCAGGAGACCAGCGACCGGAATTCCCGCGCGCTCGGCGAGGAAGAGCGTCGCGATAGGTGAGCGCGCCAGATCAGCGACCATGCCTGGCGGCTTCGACACGCTGCCGAAGCGGCCCATCGTCGCGCGGTAGATCGCGTAGAAGGCGCCTATCTCCGGGCCCTCCCGGACTTCGCGGACGGTGACGCCTGCTGCTCTCGCCTTCCGGACGTCGGTGCGAACGCTGCCTTTGTAGTCAGCCCAGAGCGTGCCCTCGTCGCCGGGAAGGTCGAGGACGTGCGTGAACTTCGGGCCCGTGAGACCGAACCCGAGCTCGGCTACGATGTCGCGGGACGCTGCGAAGTCGTCTGGAGGCAGCGTCAGAGACAGGGCGCATGCGTGCTCGCGCCGGGCTTGAGACTCCCAGCAGGCGACGGCGTCGACGAGGCCCTCACGCGCGGCTCCGAGCGGGCCGCCGTACAGATGCCAAGGGCTCGACTCGGCGAACGACACGAACGGCGCCGGCGCGAACACGCACCCGGACCACGCTCCGACGCGCTCGTCCCCGCGCCGCAGGTACGCGTCCGCCTCGCGATACTGCGGAAACGCGGCTGACAGGGCCTGCTTCCACATGCGCGAGTGGAAGGCACACGCTCCCGGGATCGCGGAGACGTAGTCGTCCCACGCTTCGGGATCGTCGGCGGGGTCCCAACGGAGCGCGCTCATGCGTTCGGTTCGGTCGGTCGGTCGCCACGGAGCAGCGCGAGGGACAGTAGGCCGGTCGCCACGGCGTACGCCAGCACTACGCCGTGCAACGCGAAGCCGGACGCGGCGGCGTCGGTGTGCTTCACGCCTACGAGTATCAGCGCCCAGGTCCAAGGCAGTTCGATGCTCCCAACGTTGCCGATGCCCTGGATCGGCAGGAGATTGACGAGGCCGGCAAACACAAGCGCGAACAGCCCCTGCATCCACGTGATCCCACCGAACATCGTGTCGAGTAGGTAGAGCTGGAACGCGTAGCGGCAAATCAGCGCCAACCCGGAGAACGCCAGCCCAGTCACCAGCGGACGACTCCACGTCTGTCGGCGAAGTTCATCGGCAGTTCTCACGAACAGGCCACCGACGAGCGGCACGGCCCCAAGGCGGGCGGCGAACCCCGCGGGCGCCCGGCGAGCGACCATGCCGCCGACGGGAATAGCTACCACGCCCACGCCCGCCGCCGCAGTCAGCGTTGCCAACGCGGGATCGTTTGCAGCCATGCCACGCAGCGCCACGCCCAACACAACCGCGATGCAGAGCATCCACCACAGGTCCAGGATGCCTGCGACGACAAGCGACGCCACGCCGCCAACTCCCGACGCCTGCCTGCGGGATCGCACGAGATGGACGTAGGAGACCTCGCCGGCCCGCACGGGGAGGATGTTCGACCAGAACGTCTGCGCGCAG
>NYZG01000380.1 GCA_002687025.1 Candidatus Poribacteria bacterium | reverse complement strand
TTCGTCGACATCGCTTGCTCGTTGATCTGCTTGCAGACGCTCGAATCCTCATTCTGATAGGGCCTCTTAGGAACTTCGCCGAATGCTCTCGGCATCCGCGCACGATCGATATACCCCAGTGCGCCCAGCAGCGGAGCCAGCCGCTCACGCAACACGGCGCGCGCTCTGCTCAGTCGCATGCGAATCGCCGCAGCGGACAGTCCCGTCCGCGCTTGAAGCTCGAGGGCGCCCACCTCGTCGACGTAATACGCCCGAATCAGAGCCTGGTCGGACTCCGGCAAGCGCGACAGCGCGTCGACCAGTGCCGCCCACCGCTCCCGCTCAGATAGCCGCTCGTCAGCCGATGGAACAGGCAGCGACAGAGCTTCGGTCAACTCGGTGAACGTGAACCGTCGCTGCCGATTCCAGTTCCGCGCCGTGTTCTGGGCGATGGACGCCATCCAGGCGCGAAGGCGCGCCAGATCGCGCAGCTGCTCGCGCTTGGCGAACACGCGCGCCAGGACGTCCTGCGTGAAGTCATCCAGATCGACATGCCCGGAGAGCGTTGCCGCGCCGATGTGGCGCACCAGCCCGATGTGCGCAACAACGCCACGGTCAAACGATCCGACGCGTGATTCGTCGCCTGCGGCCATTGCTATTCACCGAGTGTGCCTAATGAGACACCGACCCTCGGGAAGCGTAACGGATTTCCGCAAGGACGTGCGAGATGGGGCTACGTCGCCCCGCAGGGCGAAAGGTGGGATCGACTTCTACTGCGACTCCTCCAAGGTAGCGAGTGCCGCCGCAATCCGGGCGATGGCGCTGCGGTCCGCGTCCAGCGCGGCCGTCACCAACCTCGCCGCTTCCACGCGAGCGTCGTCGGACAACCGCCCCTCATCCCTGGCGGCCGCGCAGAGATCATGCAGTGTGGTTGCGATCTCCACCAATCGATCGTAGTGCTCCGCCGCCTCTTGAAGAGTGGAGGCCGCAGCCGGGAACACCTCGACGAGCTCTCGCAGGTACGCCGCGGCGTGTCCGCGGAACACTTGCAGGTCGTGCGCGTGGTATTGGGAGTATTCCGGCTCGGCCTCGCCAGATTCGAAGGCCTCACGCCAGAGCGGATAGGCCGCCAGCCCGCGCGCATCGCCACGATGGTGACCGGTCGCCGGCGCCCAGCGGGTGTTTTCGGCAAATGCGACCGCGTTCCGGAGCGCTCTAAGGTGCGTCTCGGGAACCTCAACCGATTCCTCCGGTCGGTCGAATACCAGCACGCAGAACCAGTTGGCTGAGGCGACGGTTCCGAGCCCGTCGTAGCGCACTGGGTAGGTCTCCTGACCGAGGCCGATGTACTGGTGCCGCACGGCATACGTCTCGTCGGACTCGTCATAGCCGATCAGCATGCCCCATGCTCCGGCTCGGATTCCCTCGTCCTTCATCTCTAGCGTCATCGGCTGCCACACGAGGGCGGGAATGCCACGATCGACGCTCGCGCGAACCGCATCCCACGCGTCGGCTACGATATCATCGAAGCCGCCCTCTTCATCGCTCTGCGCGGTGTCGAAGATGGTCACGCCGTGGCCCAGTTCAGGCAGCATCTCAAAGAAGCCCGAACCACGTCCGTAGTCCAGTTGGGCCTCTTGCCAGACGTCGTCGCCCCCCTCCTTCATCTCGAAGGTGAAGGCGTGGCCCAGCACGCCATACAGGCGGTCCATCGACCACGCCGACGGGTCAGTCTCCTGCAACAGCGCGTGCAACGTAGCCACGACGGTGCTTATGGTGCGCGTAGGCGCGACGTCCAGTTCTTTCCCCACGCTTTGCTCTTCCTCCGTACCGCTGACCGGTAATGGCGCGGCGCCCTCGGCGCCTTGGGCGACTACGAGGTCGACCCGTGGACCCAAGTCCACCTTCAGCAGCCCAATTGGCGAGAGCGTGTGGCCGTAGCGCACGGGTGTCGCAGCGTTCCACACCGCCTCCTCGACCTGATACGCGCCAAACCCGAGCCAGCCGACCACTGCCAACGAGCAGGCAAGCGATCCCATCATCCCCATTCGATTACTCCCCCTCGGAACTTCGCCGAACCCCCTCGGCGCTCGCGCGCCGTCGATCACTCCCAACACGCCCAGGAGTGGCGTCAGCCTCTCGCGCAGGACGGCGCGCGCTCTGCTCAGCCGCACGCGGACCGCCCCCGCGGACAGCTGCGCCTGTGCCTCGATTTCCCGCGCGCTCACCTCGTCGTAGTAGTACGCCCGGATCAACGCCTGATCGGACTCCGGCAGGCGCGACAGCGCGTCGACCAACGCCGCCCATCGCTCCCGCTCTGATAGCCACTCGTCGGCCGGCTGAACCGGCAACGACAACGCGTCCGACAGCTCGGCGAACGCGAACCGTCGGTTCCGATTCCAATTCCGCGCCGTGTTCCGCGCGATCGACGCCAGCCAGGCGCGAAGACGCGACGGATCACGCAGTTGGTCGCGCTTGGCGAATGCGCGTGCCAGCACGTCTTGCGTGAAGTCGTCCAGGTCGTAGTGACCGGAGAGCGTCGCCGCGCCGATATGGCGCACCAGCCCAATATGGGCGACAACGCCCCGGTCAAATGACTCAGCCTGCGATTCGTCGCTACGGATCATACTTCTGCGCCCAGTTTCCCAATATGACACCGGTCGTCGGGAAGTGTTACGAGTTTCGTCCGGCCACGCCAAATGGACAACGCGGCGGCTTCGTCCTCGCTACGGGGCGGCGCCCGCACCTGTCGCGCCAGGTCACGTTCACGCGCGAGCCCATGCGAGGGCGCAGCAGCGCCGGCCTCGCCGCCTTGCTGGGGAGACTCGTTACGCCGGCTGGCGCCCGCTCTCGTCGATGAGCTCCCGCAGGATCGCCAGGTCTCGCCGCGCGGTCTCGACTGGTCGTTCGGTGGCGTCGGGGCCGAGGCACTCGATCGCCAGGTAGCCCGAATAGCGCGCCTCACGAAGCAGGAACAGCGCTTCCCCGTAGTCCGTAAGTCCCGTGTCCAGCCTGTCAAAGACCCAGGCCCCGTCTGGGCCGAGGACGCCGTTCTTCACGTGCGCGTTGAGCATGCGGCGCCCGACGGCCGGGATCGCCTCACGCAGGTCCTCGCCTGCGAAGCGGAAGTTCGAGAAGTCGACCGTCACGCCGACCGTCTCCGAGGGCGCGATATCGAGAAGGCGCAGCGTCCCGGCCAGCGTGTCCGTGAGCTGCCGCATATGCGTCTCGAACGCCAGCCGGACGCCGACATCCGCCGCCACAGGGACGAGCCGGCCCATGGCGTCGCCCAGAAGTCGCCAGTGGTGTTCCGTCGCCTCGTCCGAGCCTGGGGGCCCGGGCGTCAGCTTCACCACCTGTGAGCCGAACAGCGGGGCGAGTCGTATGAATGTCGCGGCCTCGTCGACCTGCCGGTCCAGGGCAGCCTCGTCGGTGAACGAGTTGAAGAGCGAGAGGGCGGACACATCGAGTCCTGCGTCCCGCACGCGGCGGGCTACGGTGGCGGCGTTCGTTCGCGCGATGTCGATGCCGAAATGCGGCTCGCGGCAGGCGAGCTCGATCGCGGGGAACCCGAGTTCCGCCGTGGCGTCGATGGCGGCATCCAGCGACAGGGTGAACAGGCTTTGACTGAAGAGGGAGATTCTGTCGGCGAGATGGTCCACGCGCGCGCTCCGGTGTCGCGGACGGCGTAACCGACCACATCAGCCGTGCCAGCCTACTACGCGCACGAGGTCGTCGAGAAGCCACGCGCCGTCCCGTTCGCCCGACGCCACGTCCGGGGCATCAACTCCAGACGCCGCTGGGGCGCATGGCCCGGTCCATGGCGGCAGCCTGTCCATGGCGGAAGAATGGGCGACTATTGCGATTCGCGCCAGCCTGCGATCGCCGCCTCAATGGTGGTGACCGCGTCCCGGTCGGCTGCTAGCGCAGCCGTCACCAGACCCGCCGCCTCGATGCGGTCGACGTCGGAGAACCCTACGGTATCCTCTGCCTTAGTGCAGAGATCATGCAGCTTACCGAGTGTCTGGACTTCCTGATCGTAGAGGGCCGCCGCCTGTTTGAGGGCATGGGCCGCGTGGGGGAAGATGGCGACGACCTCTCGCAGATAGTCAGCCGCGTGCCGGCGGAAAGTCATCAGCATCTCCGAGTGGATTCCAGAGTGCAGCGGTGATGCCTCGCCGGATGCGAACGCGTCGCGCCAGAGCTCATAGGCCGCGTACCCCACGCCATCTGGGCGCGTGTCGCGAAACCATCGCGTCCCGTTGGCGAAGCCGGCCACGTTCTCAAGCGCAGTCCTGTGCGTGGTCGTCAGGTCAGCGGGCAGCGGCTCGTCGTAGACCATCACGCAGAACCACTCCCATGGCGGGTCGGTGTGTCCGATGGCGTCGTAGCGCACGGTGAAGGTCTCGCTGCCGTCATTGACGTACTGGTGCCGCACAGCATATGTGCCTTCGGATTCGTCGTAGCCAACCAGCAGGCCCCAGACGTAAGCCGTCACGCCACTCGCCTGCTGATCGAGGGACATCGGTTGCCACGCGACGGCAGGAATGCCCCGATCTATGCTCGCGCGAACGGCCTCCCAAGCCTCTCCCTTCAGCGGCGAATCGCGCGCGACCGGATACGCCTCAAACACCTGGACTTGGTATCCCAGCAGCGGCAGCAGCTTGGGCGGCGTGCCCCAATCCAGACCGGCGACGTGCTCGACCTTCCCGGCGCCTTCGTTCATAACGAAGCTGAACGCGTGTCCCAGCACCCCCTGCAGACGCGCCGTCGACCACTCCGAGTGCCCGGCCGCCTGCAACATCGCGTGGACTCCACCGACGAGAGTACTGACGTCCGGTGTCGGCCCGATATCAAGAACCTTGCCCATGCTCCGCTCTTCATCGGCGGCGCCTTCCCCTGCGCCCGCTGCGGCCATCAGCTCCACGGTCGGACGAGGCCGAGCGGCCGGCGCCTCGATAGGCGCGAGCGTCTCGGCCTGCGCCGTGGACGCAGTGGCGTTCCATGCGGCCTCTTCGACCTGAGACGTCCCGAACCCAAGCCAACCGATCACTGCCAACGAGCAGGCAAACGATCCCGACATCCCCATCCGATTGTCTCCCCTCGGAACCTCGCCAAATCGTCTCGGCGCCCGTACGCGGTCCATGACACCCAGCGCGCCCAACAGGGGCATCAGCCGCTCCCGCAGCACTGCGCGCGCCCTGCTCAACCGCACACGGATGACTGCTGCCGACAGTCGCGTCTGCGCCTGAAGTTCGCGGGCGCTCAGTTCGTCGTAGTAGTACGCCCGGATCAGCGCCTGATCGGACTCCGGCAGACGAGATAGCGCGTCAACCAGCGCCGCCCATCGCTCCCGCTGCGACAGCCACTCGTCGGCGGGTGGCGGTGGGAGTGACAGCGCGTCGGACAGCTCCGCGAACATGAACTGCTGCTTGCGATTCCAGTTCTGCGCCGTGTTTCGCGCGATCGTCGCCATCCAGGCGCGAAGACGCGACAGATCGCGCAGCTGGTCGCGCTTGGCGAACACGCGCGCCAGCACGTCTTGCGTGAAATCGTCGAGGTCGTATTGCCCGGAGAGCGAGGCGGCGCCGATGTGGCGCACCAACCCGATGTGGGATGCCACGCCCCGGTCAAACGACTCAGCCTGCGACTCGCCGCTACGGGTCATCCTGTTCCACCGAGGTTTGTCTATAGGACACCTACCGGCGGAAAGTGTTACGGATTTCGTCGAGACGACCCGCACTCGCACGGAGCCTCCGCCGTGATGCGTCGGCAGTCGCGTTGGGCGTCCAGCAAGGCTGGACGAGCTACCGTGGCATTCCCGAGTTACAGACCTGGACGGTGGCGGGCACGTTGAGGGGAGCCACTCCTACCGTAGGACATCGGTGACTCCCCTCGCGCTCTACATTGGTGGACCCTAACGGGTCTGAGGATGCTCCTGGTCGGTGGCGTCGTGAGATCGCCGTCACGTCGTCCGTTCCCGCTTCCGCTCCGCCGCGTCAACTCGCGTGCCGCGGAACTTCGAAACTACCACCTCTGCGAATCTCGCCTGTGTCCCCGGAGCGTGTAGGCTCTGACGGGACGACTTGGAAGTGGCGTCTTCCGTTTTGGGGCGGCTGAGGAAGCTCGCCAGCGGGGCCCGACAGTGCGGACACCTCGCTTCGAGCCGGTAAGCGCCATCGGTCGATCCTCACGGCGGCGCGCCCCTCGGGATGTCGGACGAGGCAGTGAGACCCGGCGTCTCACGCGGTCGGTAGGTCACCGACCTGGAGCGAAGATGCAATCATAGGCGTCGTCTCCTCTGCTGCTGCGAGACGAGACCGCCGCGCTGCCCGCACACGCCGGCTAAATAGCCGGCCGACGCAACGCGACGTAAACACCGAGTCGGGACTTGTCGCTCCGCCGATTCGCCGACGCTGCCGCCGGCCGATTCCTCGCGAGCGTTCGGAGCGTGCCCGATCCCGGTAGCCTGCCGCCGCCCTCGATGGTTCGTCACGCCACTGCGTGTTCGAGGCGCGTTCAGGCCGTCCGATCAGGGCCGCCTTTCCTCCCGCGCACAGGCCACCAGAGCCGCCGCAGGGGTCGGAAACGTCCCGGCCTCTCGCGCGAAGTCAGCGCCCTCTTCGTTACGTCACACGCTCGTGCCACCAGAGCCGATGCGCGTGTTCGGGGCACGCCACACTTGCGCTACGGACGAGGTCATCGTATTCGCGAGGCTATTCCGCAAAGCCGCTCCATGAGAGGCTTCAGCGGGCGCCCGGCGCGCGTGACCTTCACTACAGAGCTTAGTGCACTGAGCGCGCTGACGCAACGAAATCTGCAGGTAAAATGCAGGCGGCGCGCCGGCCCGGCGGCCGCGCGGGGGTAGCCGCTGAAGCGAAGCCGCGGGCGCCCGGTTGATGAGGCGCCCGCGGGTGTGTCTTGGAGCCGTCTCGGCCTAGCGTACGGCCTTGAGGCTTGCCCAGGCGGTGGTCATCTTGCCGCGCGCTTCGACGGGCGCGGCGCTCAGCGTGTCCTCCATGACCTGCGCGTCGGTCAGGGCGTAGTCGTAGATGCG
>NYZG01000379.1 GCA_002687025.1 Candidatus Poribacteria bacterium | reverse complement strand
GACTCTCCGATCCCAGGCCCGTTCCGCACGGTGTGCGTCACTCTACCAAACCGGGCCGAAAGCGGTCAAGTTGACACCCGGTCCGGCTATGGCCGGGCCGCGATCACCGCCGAGGGCACGCCTACCAGCCTGGTGACGCCCATCGGCGATTGACGCCGTTCGCGCCGGCGCCCATTAGCGTGATGGAGTCACGACCACCCACGACGAAATCGCGCGCATGACACCGGGGCAGCGAGTCCGACGTTAAGGTGCGTGTAGGCGAACGGGGAAGACAATGGCGACGAATCCTGTAGACGGCGGCTGTCTCTGTGGCGACGTTCGGTATCGTCTCGGCGGGAACGTGGTGCGTGGCGGACTGTGCCACTGCGGCAACTGCCGCCGGGCGGGCGGCGCGCCGTCCGTGGCGTGGGTGCTGGTCGAGTCGGACGACCTCGCGTTCACGCGCGGCAAGCCCACGACCTATGCGTACACCCGCGACGATGGCGTGCCCACTCGACGCGGGTTCTGCGGCAGATGCGGCACGCAACTCACGTACGAGTCGGACGGCGACTCGGAGGTCGGCATCACGACGGGCAGCCTAGACGATCCCGAGCGTTTCCCGCCGGACGGGGTCATCTGGGAGGAGGAGAAGCTCTCCTGGGTGGATAGCTGATACCGACACACCGGCCGACATCCGCGGCCGCGGCGACTCTGGGCGAAGGGCTTCACACGAGCGTAGGAAGGCGACGGCGACATGGCCAGGTGGATTCTTGCTTTCGGAATGTGCGTCTACGGGGCGACGGCCGGAACGGCGGCTGCGAACGAAGCGGACGCGGGCGTCGACAACGCGGCCGCGCGCGCGAGACTGGCGGAATGGGTTCCCGTTGGACACGCCGACAACAACAGTTGCGCCCGAGGGCTGGCGGCGGTGCTTGAGTTCCTCGGCCACGACGTCGATTACGACACGATCATGGGCGACTCAGGGCAGGCGTTCATTGCGCAGGGCGAGGAAGACAGCACGAATCTCATCGACGGCGCGGTGGATGTCGGGTGGTGGCCGTTGGAGCCGGTGGGCATGACCATTCGGCTCGACTTCCTGGAGAAGGCGGTCGGTCGGGAGTTGCGGGACGTGCTGCCAAGCCATGAGGCAGGTGGCTACGTCGCGTACCGCGATGATCCGGCCGCGTACTACCGCAAGTGGTTGGCGCCGGTGGTGGATGACTCCCTTAGCCGGGGCATGCCGGGCATCGCGCAGCACGGGACGTGGTTCGTCGTAACCGACGTTGACGACGGCGATCCGCCGGTAATCGGCGCGTGGGCATGCGGCGCCGAACGCGAGATCGTCCGACTCACGGACGGCTACCCCTACAACCTGCTCGTGCCGGGCGACACGACGCGGCAGCTCGACCGCACGACCGCGGACGCCGAGGCTTTGCGCTACGCGGTCGCACTTCATCGGGACGAAGTACTCGCCCCGTCGACGCCCGATGGCTCCCGCTACACCGTACGACACGCCGAATACGGTGAACGTTGGCGCACGGGCGTCAAGACGTACGCCGCCTGGATCGAGGCCCTGGAGGACGCCGAGAATCTCGGGCAGGCGCGTTGGCACCGCAACGTCGTGTACCAGCTCGGGATCAACCGGCGCAGCGCGATCCGGTATCTCGACGCGATGAGCGAACGCCATCCCGAGTCCGTGGCGACGCATCTGGGCGCCGCCGCTCGGAGCTATGAGGCGGTCGTGCGGGCTCTCGAAGGCGTGGACCTAAGCGAGGACGCGATCGCGTCCGCGGCGGGGCGTGGCGCGTTGGCTGGCGTGATCGAGGAGATCGTCGAACTGGAGAGTCAGGCCGCGGCGGAGATGGAAAGCGCCGCTCAGGCGCTCAACTGATTCTCGCCGCCCGATCGTACGATTGGTTACGCGGAGAGGCAGGCCGTCGCCTGCCTCTTTTCTATGGGCGTTGGATCGGATGCGGCACGCGCGTTGGGCCGGCGCGCCAAGCCGGCCGGACAGGCGCGTCAACGCCATCCGACGATTTCCCACTCCAACTTTCCACCTGACCCGCATCCATGTTCTTGTATGCGCCAAGGACACTGCTCGAATGGCCGACAAGACGTGCGATGCCGCCGACCTGATCGAACGCCACCTGCAAGGGAGCCGAGTGGCCCTGTCGCAGTTGTGGCTTCGCTACGATCGCCTGGTGTTCGGCATCGCGCATAGCGTGGTGTGCTGCCATGAGGCCGCGGAGGACATCCGGCAAGAGGTGTTCTTGCAGGTTTACGAGAACCTCCCGTCGCTGCGGGACCGGACGAAGTTCGTCGGTTGGTTGCGCACCATCACCTACAACGCCTGCTACGCGACCCTACGGCGGGCGAAGCCGACTCGGCCGCTCGATTCGCTACCGGAATGCGAACACCCAACGGCGCCCTCGTCCCACGCAAGCGTGGAGGGACGCGAACTGCGCACATTGCTGCGGAAAAGGATCGACGCCCTGCCCGAGGGGCAACGCGCTGTCATCGAACTGCACTACTTCGAAGGCCTGGCCGTGAAGCAGATCGTGGACTTCCTGGAGCTGCCCGAGACGACGATTCGCTGGCGAATCCGCAAGGCCCGCGAGACGCTGCGCAACGCCGCCGACATCAACGGCTACCCGAACTGACGCACCGAGAGGGACCGACATGCAGCCGGACATAGCGACTCTGACAGCTCTCCTGACCACCCTCGAGAGCGAGCTGGACGCGTGCCTGCACCACACGCAGAGCCTGGGCCACGATCAGACGATTGCCGACCCGGTACTGCTGGGCGACTTCATCGTGGACACGTACAATCGCTACCTGTCGATGGCGAAATCGCTCTTCGACCACCCGTTGCTCACGCCCATGTCCGATATCGAGCCGCTTGGGGACCAGTTCCTGGTTGAGCGCGCGCAGGAGGGAGCCGTCGGACATCATCCGCGCGTCGTCAAGATGTCCGAGGTCGCCATGGCCGTGAGACAGGTGAAAACGATCCTGGAGGGTGGCGTGGGGACGAAGGCGGATCGAGCGCAATCCGAGGCGGCCGGCGCGATCGCTCTACTGGAGAACCTCGGCGAACAGATTGAAGACACATCGCAACTCGACTTGGGCGGCGAGGACGCTGGCGCTCTCGCCGCACTGGTGTCCGAATACAACCGGTGCCTGGAGCTCGTCTCGTCCCGTGGCGACGATGCGGTAGTGAGGCGGATGTTCCGGCAGCTGAGCGTAGGAGACGACGACGTGTCCGCGACGGCGAAACTGGCCGAGACGCGGCTGGCCCAGGCGGGCTTGCTGCGCTACCTGACGACGGCGGCTCAGCGCGCCCCGGCGTATGGGGCGTATCGAGCGGCGCTGCCATCGTCCGACGGGTACCGGAATCCGTTTGGCGAGAAGTTCGACCCACCCAATCCCGACGGGCCCGAGAACGCGGCGTTTGCTCAGATAGCCACGGTCAACGGCTCCGACACTGACATAAACGCGGAGGCGTGGTCCAAGGCCGATGTCGGAGACGTATCCGACTCCCTGAACGGGCTGTGGTCGTGGGGAACATACGTGGACGGCGAGGTCTACCGAGGCTCCGCGCGCATCGGGCAGATCGAGAACCGCGTCTACATACGCCACCCGTTCGAAGCCGACGGGACCGTCTACCTCATTGAGGCGCGTCGGGAGGATGACCGGCTAGTCGGTCAATACGCCGACCGGGCCAATCCCACCAATGTCGGCCCCTGGGTCGGTCTGATCGTCGACAACTGTCGCATCGACGGGGAAACCGAAGCCGGCCGCTGGGACTTCCGCCGCTAGGCGAGCTGTCCCGGCGCCCGCATGGGATGCCGCCGAGGCGTCTACGCCGGGGCGCTGCCCGTGTCGTACTGCGCCCTCGCCCATCGCAGATCACGCCGGTCAACGGTCGGTGGACGCGCGGTCTCGCTGTCCTGTCTTGCCCGCGTACGGGACATCTCATACCCTGATCTCACTTCACGCCCACGTTTTTCAGGGATATGGAGGCATGCATGTCCAAAGTGCGTATTGGCGTCATCGGCGCCGGGGGGATCGTCGCTCGCTTGCATCTGCCGGACCTGGCCAGGAACGACGATTTCGAGCTACGCCTGGTCAGCGGCCGGAAGGAGCGTCGGCTTACGCAGCTCTGTGAACAGTTCGATATATCGAATTGGACGCAGAGCTACGACGACGTCATCGCCGACGATTCCATCGACGCGGTCCTTATCGGCACGCCGCACCCGCTGCATGTGTCGTGGGGCATCGCCGCCATCGAAGCGGGCAAGCACGTCCTTATGCAGAAGCCGCTCACGGGCGATATGGACGAGGCGAACGCCTTCGTCGCCGCCGTCGAGAAGACCGACCGCACCGTGCAGTGCATGCCGCACTTCGGGAGCGCGGAATACACGCTGCGTAAGCTGTGCAAAGAGGGCGTGATCGGCAAGGTGTCCGGCGGGAACTTCCGGCACAGCCACGGCGGCCCTGAGATCTACTACGCCGAGATCCGCGACATCTTCGGCGAGACTGACGAAGACCTGTGGTTCTTCGACGCCAAGAGGGCGAGCGTCGGCGCTCTGTTCGACATGGGTGTCTATGCCGCGAGTAAGGTCGTGGCCGTGCTCGGCACCGTGAAGCGCGTCGCCGCGATGGTGACCACGTTCGACAAGCCGACCGAACTCGACGATGTCGCCACGCTGATCTGCCAGATGGAGAATGGCGCCGTCGTGACGGCGGAAACGAGCTGGTGCGACCCCGCGCGGACGACGATGTTCCGCATCCACGGGACGGCCGGGAAGTTCATGGGCCCCGGCGAGGACGGCGCCTCAGTCACCAAGTACACGCCGACGTCCTACACCCGTGAGATGGCGCCGGTCGCCACGGAGCCCGTGGAGCTTACGGAGGGCGTCGGCGATCTGCACGAGCACTGGCACGACTGCATTGCCCGAGGGATACAGCCGCCCGTCGAGAACGCCTGGACAGCCCGGCACGTCACCGAAGTGTTGCTCGCCGGCCTCGAGGCGGGGAGCATCGGCAAGACGGTCGAGCTGACAACCACCGCGGATATGCCCGAATAGGGAGCCATGCGACTCACACAGGCCGAACTCGACGCAAGCGCCCTCGACCCGGCGACGTTGCGCCTGGCCGTGGAGCAGGTGCGTGTGAACGGCTACGTCGTGTTCGAGGGCGTGCTGCCCGGCGATGTCGTCGACGAACTGCACGAGAACTTCATGCGCCTGTTCCGCAGACACACCGACTCCACGGACCAGAACCGGGGCGCGAATCGGTATCAGATGCATCTACCGTTCGCCCCTCCGTTCAGCGCGCCGCATATCGTGACCAGCCCGTTCGCGCTGCCGGTCATCAGGGCGCTTCTTGGCGATGACTGCGTGTGCCAGTACTTCGCGTCCGATACTCCGATGCCGGGCTCGGAATACCAGGCGGTGCACTCGGACATACATCGCCTGTTCCCGGGCATGCCGGTGGCGCCGCCAACGTTCGCCGTCGTGCTGAACGTCCCGTTGGTGGACTTCCGGGAGGACAACGGCCCCGTCGAGATATGGCCGGGCGGGACGCACCTGATGCCAGAGGACGCGAACATGCTCGAGCTCGCCGAGTCGATGGACTCGAGGCCGTGCATCATGCCGCGCGGGTCGCTGCTGATCCGCGATATCCGCATGTGGCATCGCGGCACTCCGAACCGCTCCGGCGCCCCGCGCCCAAACATGGCGATGATCCACGCGCGCCACTGGCTGCGCACGAGCTACCCGCCCATCGGCATCCCTCAGGCGACGTACGACGGCCTCTCTGAAGACGGGCAGCGGCTGTTCCCGCTGGAGGACATTGGCGCCCACGCCGGCCGGTACGCGTAGGCTTCCGGCTCAACGTAGCCGCCGGCAGTCCCGATGGCGGCCGAGGCACGCCGTATGAGGCTCGGAGCGCCCCCATGGCCGGCCTTCTGATTCGCCTGACTCGCCCGCGGGCGGCTGATGTATGCTAGACTGTGCGACGCTCGAATCCACGGCGCCCGAACGAAGGACTCCATGGTAGCAGTCGTGCAGAGCAGCGCCGTGTTCGGCGTTGACGCCTACCTCGTGCAGATCGAGGCCGACACCGCTAACGGCCTGCCCGCGCTCAACATCGTCGGCCTGCCGGACGGGGCCGTTCGCGAAAGCCGGGACCGCGTCGCGGCGGCGATGCGGAACTCCGGGTTCGCCGTCCCGCCCAAGAAGATCACCGTCAATCTCGCTCCCGCCGATGTCCGCAAGGAGGGCGCCGCGTTCGATCTCGGGATCGCGCTGGCGATCCTCGGGGCATCGGAGCAGATCCCGTCCGGCGCGGGCGAGAAGACGCTCGTATTGGGCGAACTGTCCCTGGATGGAAGCCTGCGGCCCGTGCGTGGGACGGTCGCCATCGCCGCGGACGCGAAGGCGCACGGGATCACATCGCTCCTGGTTCCCAAGCAGAACGCCGAGGAAGCCGCGGTCATCGAAGGCGTGGACGTGTACGGCGCCGCGACGCTCTCCGAGGCGGCGGAACACCTCGCGAACCCGGCCACACTGCAGCCGACGCGCGTGGACATCGACGCCCTCTTCAGCGAGGCGCGCGACGGCCATCTCGACCTCGCCGACGTGAAGGGCCAGGAAAGCGCGAAGCGCGCCCTGGAGGTCGCCGCGGCGGGCGGTCACAACATCCTCATGCTCGGCCCGCCCGGTTCCGGCAAGACGATGCTCGCACGACGACTGCCGTCGATCCTGCCGGACATGACGCTCGACGAGGCGTTCGAGGCGACGAAGATCCACTCCGTCGCCGGGGTGTTGGCTCCCGAAGAGCCGCTCATCACGCGCAGACCGTTTCGCGATCCACACCACACGGTTTCTCTAGCTGGACTCGTGGGAGGCGGGCGGACGCCCGGGCCCGGCGAAATCAGCCTGGCGCACAACGGCGTCCTGTTCATGGACGAGCTGCCGGAGTACCCAAGAAACGCCCTCGAAGCGCTGCGTCAGCCGTTGGAGAACGGCACGACGACCATCGCCCGCGTGTGGGGCTCGCTGACGTTTCCGGCCCGCGCGATGGTGGTCGCCGCAATGAATCCGTGTCCGTGCGGCTTCCTGGGTGACGCGTCCAGCCGCTGCCGTTGCGCGCCGTCGCAGGTGCGGCGATACCACTCGAAGATGTCCGGGCCGCTGCTGGACAGGATCGACCTGCACATCGAAGTGCCCAGCGTCCCCTATGAGCAACTGCGCGACGGCGCGACCGGCGAGCCGTCGGCCACGACGCGCAAACGCGTGCAGGCGGCGCGTGACGTCCAGAAGCAGCGATACGCAAGCAGCCCGACGCACTGCAACGCGATGATGGAAGCGCGTGACGTGCGCCGCTACTGCGATCTCGACGAGGCCGCCGAAACGCTCCTGGCCACCGCGATGGACCAGCTTCTCCTCAGCGCCCGCGGCCACGACCGCATCCTGAAAGTCGCGCGAACCATCGCGGACCTGGACGACGGCGAGCAGATCAACGGAACGCACATCGCCGAGGCGATCCAGTACCGCAGCCTCGACCGGCTTTCCCGCGACTAGCGGCCCGGTCGCTCACGCAGCCAACGGTGTGGTTTGGCCCCTAGACCGGGCCAAGTGTCTCCGAGGCATGAAGGAGACTTACTGTGGCGAGGATAGGGCTTAGGCCCGAGCAGATCGTGCACAAACTGCGAGGAGCCGAAGCGGCTCAGACGACGGGTTCCGCGATCGGCGGGGGGTGTCGCCAGATCGGCCTCGGCAAGCAGACCTACTACCGTCGGCGAACCTCGCCTTTGGCAATCCGGGCATCCGAATCGGCCATCACTCGAGGCTCCCTACTCCTCGAGCTCTAGGCCCACAGAGTACCCGACGCGGCATCACGCCGCAGGGGCTGTCGCCATGCCGCGGGAGCAGTTCATGTGCGATGGTTCTTCCGCTTGCATCTGGAGTGATAGCGGCCCAGGGTTCATCGCCCGAGCGATTCGGAACCGGCAGCGGGCGGGTCCGGTCGACACGCTGTACGTCACGCCAGGTCTCCCTGGGAGAACGCCTACGCAGAGACGCGCCATAGCCGTCTTCGTGATGGCTTCCTGCCCCGGGAGGTATTCGCCGGCGTGAGGGAAGCGCTGGCGCTGGCGAACATGTGGCGCGAGAACCACAACCACGAGCGACCGCACAGTCTGCCGGCACTCCTTACCTCAGTAGAGCTCCGGCGGAGTTACGGGCAGGGAGCGGCAGGGCGGGCCCAGGGGCAAACGTCTGGAGAGAGCCTTGGCTCTCTCTAGGCTTGGCACAGAAACATGAAGCATTCCACGCCGGAACCCACTTGAGGAGCCGATGCGATGGGCCCACCTATCAGCGATGGCATCGTACATCTCGCCGTCACCAATGGCATCGTCTTCGTCATTGAGTTGTTCTCTGTCTTGCTCCTGTTCGCAATTGGCGCGGGCGTGATGGCGCGAGGCGTAAGGAAGATCCTCGCGTTACCTTTCGCCGCCAGGTTCACGGGCGCCGCTGAGGCGTTCGAAAGGCAGCGCAAGAGAGGTAGCCGCATAGGTGTAGTGCTGTTGGGTGGCCTGCTGTTCGTCGGCAACGTGACGCTGACGCTTCTGGACATGGACTCCCGGGAGATTGCACAAGCCGGGCTCCTACGCCTGCAGAGCGTAGACCCCGTGGCAGCGATCGTGGGCATCGCGAAAGTTGTCGCCCTCATCGTCGTGGGCGTGGTCATCAACGTCGTCGGCCAGCGGCTGCTCAATCTCGCCGACCGTCGTGTATGCGTCATTGACCAGATCGAGAAGTACCACTCGCGGATTTCCGATGTCATCCACCGTGTTCGCCAGCTGCTGCGCTACACCATCACCATAGGCGTCCTGCTGCTAGCGACAACAGTCTTCACGCCACCGGCAAGCGTGCGGACGTACGGGTGGATACTAGCAAGCGGCATCGTAGCTCTCCCCGTTGGACTGCTTCTGGCGCGCATTGCCCACGTTGTCGTGGACGCGCTGTACGACTTCTCCGACCTGCTCGCAACCGTGCTAACGCCGTTCCAATACATAAAGCACATGGAGCACCTCGCTCCCCTCACGAAGCGCTGCATTGAGTACTTCATCTATGTGGGCATCAGCAGCTGGTTCCTCCGACAGGTGAACCCGGATCTATGGCTGACGAACTTGGCGGACATCGCGGCGCAGCTCATCGCCATATTCTTCATCAGCCGCGTGGTCGTGGAGGTGCTCACGTTCCTCATCAACAGCTTCTTCCTCCCTGACGCCGACGAAGCCGGCGATAGGGGTGATCGCAGCCGCCAGACCTTGGCGCCACTCATCGTCAGTTTGCTGCGATACACCGTCTACTTCGCAGCGATCGTGATGACTATGGGGCGGATCGGGATAGACCCCACGCCCCTGTTGGCAGGCGCAGGAATCCTCGGTGTCACAGTCGGCCTTGGGGCACAGAAGCTCGTGTCGGACCTCGCGTCTGGGTTCTTCATCTTCTTCGAGGGGATGTTCTTCGTCGGCGACTACATCGAGTGCGCGGACGTAGAGGGCTATGTCGAGGAGGTAGGAGTGCGTATCACCAAGGTTCGGGACCGCGGCGGGGTTCTACACGCGATTCCCAATGGCGAGATTCGTGTGGTCTCCAGCCATTCACGGGAGTACGTGAATGCGATCGTGTCCGTAACCGTGGGGTACGAGGTCGACGTGCGCCAAGTGACCGAGATCATCGAGGCCGTGGGACAGGATGTACACCAAGATCGAGATGACATTCTCGTGGCGACGAAGGTGTACGGAGTCGAGGACTTCGAAGAGGCGGACGTGATCTTTCACACAGTGACCCGGGTGAAGCCGGCCTGCGACTACGAAGTCAGGCTCGTGCTTCGCCAGCAGATCAAGCAGGCATTCGACGATGCCAACATCGACTACGAACCACGCCAGGTGATCCACATCACCCACGGCAGCAACAGGGAACACCAACCCCCGGTGATTCCATCCGTCGACAGCTAGGACTGAGATTCCGGCTCCCAATTGGGGCGATCGTCTTCGGGTGCGTCCTGGGCCCGGAGTCGGCAGGCATCCGAATCCCCTACGGGAGCGCATGAGCCGTTTCCTGCCGACCGCGGCCGGGCGTGGCACTTAAAGACGCGCCTCAAGGCAGCTATACCTAAGGGGGCAGTGGGCGCCGAACCATGCGCAGGCGAAGGAGGATGCAATGCCGACCATACGGAAGACGCCGATCAGCACCGGCATGTATTGGGTGGAGGCGCCGGAGGCCGACGTCCGCATTCTCTGCGGCTGTCCTGCGGACAGCGTGAAGCACCTCTTGAAGCGTGGCCTGATTGCACCGCAGGAGGTGGAAGGGGTTCCGTGCGAGACCGGTCCCAACGCAATTCTGCTGTCAGACGTCATGGTGCAGAACGGCGAGTTCTCCAATCTGGCGGAGTTTCCCGTGCTCCAAATGCTATACCGCCAGGGCCTGCTGCTTCCCAACCACCCCAACAACACCGGCGCCAAGCCGATGCTGATCGGGCAGTCGCAGCAGGTAAACGCGCAACTGCAATACATCTACCGTGGCAACTACGGGCTCGTCTCCAAAGCGGAATTGGTGCAGGCCGGGGCCGAGGAGGATGTTGCAGAAGAGCTGATGCGGCTCAAGCTGCGATTCGCGTTCGGAAGCATACGGCCCTCCAGCGACCTTCTCGAGGCGAGGGTCGTTGGGAACGACGTCACGGAGATCAGGAACGGCGTGACCATCCAACGCGCCTCGGTCAACGTCTTCGAGATCCGTTACGGAGCCGACGCGGTGACAGTGGACCTCAACCTTGGTCCCGACGAGACGTACGAGTCGGCATACCCCCTCGGCTTCAAGGCCATTGAGCGTGAGTATTTCGGCGTCATTCACTCCGGCGAAGCCGATGGCTGGGACATCAACCGACCGACGGTATCGAGCATCCTGATGTTCCAAGGGCGCATCTACCTCATTGATGCAGGCCCAAATCTCCTAGCGAACCTCGACGCGCTGGGCATCGGTATCGGTGAGATCGCAGGGATGTTCCACACACACGCCCACGATGACCACTTCGCCGGTATCACGACGCTCATGCGGTCGGGTCACAAGATCCCCTACTACGCTGCCTCTCTGGTACGGGCGTCTGTCGAGAAGAAGATGGCGGCGCTGCTATCCATTGAGGAGGAGCGATTCGCCGATTTCCTTGAGCCACGCGACCTCGAGGTGGGAGTGTGGAACGACGTCGATGGCCTCGAAGTGCGTCCGATCCTGTCACCCCATCCGGTCGAGACGAACATACTGCTCTTCCGCGCCTTGTGCGGCGACGGGTACAAGACTTACGCCCACTTCGCGGACATCGTCGCCTTGGACGTGCTGGAGGGTATGGTCACCGACGCCGACACCGGGCCCGGTGTGACACGTGAGTTCCACGAGCGTGTGAAAGAAAGCTACCTAACCCCGGCAGACCTGAAGAAGGTCGACGTTGGGGGCGGCATGATTCACGGGTCTGCTGACGACTTCCGTGACGATACGTCGGGCAAGATAATCCTCGCTCATCTGGCCCGAGAACTGACGTCAAGCGAGAAGGAAATCGGCTCTAGCGCTCCCCACGGCACGGCGGATGTGTTGGTTCCCGCGCGCTCGGACTTCGCGCGGCGCGACGCGGAGGAACATCTGCACGCGCACTTCTCCGGGGTCGCCGCCGAGGATCTGGGTCCCCTGCTCAACGGTGATATCGTGCGCATCAACCCGGGTACGATTGTCCTTCGACAGGGAGCCGTCCCTGACGATGTGCTGTTGATACTGTCGGGAACATTGGAGCGAGTACAGAGCTCCCAGAATGTGGTCAACAAGCTCTCAGCAGGCGCGATCATCGGGACGGCTCCGGTTCTGGAGTCACGCGCCAGCAGCTCAACGTACCGTGCCATATCCTTCGTGCGAGCCCTTGCCGTCCCAGCGGCGCTCTACGCAACCGTGGTTAGGCAGAGCGGCCTCGAAGAGCGGATCAGGCAGAGCGCGGCGACGACGGAATTCCTGCGGACCACGCAGCTATTCGGTGAGGATGTCCCCGAACCCACACTTGCGGCGATCGCCGACGGCGTACAGATTCGGCAATACGCCGCCGGAAAGTTGGCAGAATCACGGGACCTCGGGGTCCTCAACGTTGTCACGCACGGTCGTCTGGAGAGAGTCGTCGGGAATGACGTCCTCGACACCGTTGAGGCGCGTGAGTTCTTCGGGGAAGAGGAGGCTGTCTTCGGCACGCCGGGTCTGTTCCGTGTGCGAGCTGTCGAGGACACCGAAACGCTTCAGATCCCAGGCGACCTGGTCGAGGACATCCCCATCGTGCGGTGGAAGCTCTTCGAGTCGTACCTGGCTCGGGCGTCCATGATCGTCCACGCAGGCGACCAGTCGCAGGCGTTCATCTGGCGGGACGAATTCAGCGTCCAGAACACAGGCATGGACACGCACCACATGAAACTCGTCGAAATCGCGAATAGCATCGCGGAGATCCTGAGAACGACACAAGATCGTGACGCCCTCGACAGGGCGATGGGCGCGCTCGTGGATTACACGCACTACCACTTCAGCGCCGAAGAGGAGCTGATGGGGCGATACCAGTATCCAGGTCTCCCATCCCACCGCGCAAAGCACAGGAGGCTGGAGCAGCAGGTGGCCGAATACCGCGAGGGTATCGAGGGGAGAGAAACACTCGACGATCTGGACTTCACCGGATTCCTCGAACGGTGGCTAATCAGCCACGTCCTGGATACCGACCGCAGATACGGCGCGTTCCTCAACGCCCAGGGGGTGTTCTGATCGTCCGGGGATGACACCAGCATTTCATAGCGCGCCCTCAGCGTCCTAGGTGTGCTGTAGGACAGCAACTCGCCCCTGAGGCGGGCAGGCCCTGGCGCATGTCAGCCTGGCTGCGCCGCCACCGGCAGCGAGAACGCAAACGTCGAGCCCACGCCTTCGCGGCTGGTTACGTCCACAGCCCCATGGTGCCCCTCCACGATGCGCTTCACGATGGCGAGACCAAGCCCCGTGCTCGACTCACCTGCGGTGGGGCGAACACTCGTCCGAGTGAAGTCCTGGAAGAGCTCAGAGACCTCGTCCTCAGGTATTCCCTGACCCTCGTCCGCGACCGAGATCCTGATACTCTCGCCGACTACCGTCGCCGTGACAGTGACGGTGGTCTCCACCTCGGAGAACTTGATGGCGTTGGTGACCAGGTTCGTTATCGCCTGCTCGATCCGCTGCGGGTCTATCCTCACACGGGGAAGACACGCGGGGAGGTTCATGTCCACCTGGATCGCCTTGGCCTGCGCCAGCACTTTCGCCGATTCTCCGCACTCGCGCAGAAAGGCCGTGGGTTCGACCTCCTCTATCTCCATATCCAGCTTGCCCGACTCAATGGCAGCGACGTCCAACAGGTCGTTGATGAGGCGCAGCATCCCTTCACTCGATCGGCGTATGCGGCGCAGGAGCTCCTCCTGCTGCTCCGTGAATTCCCCGACGACCCCCACGAGCATCAGATCCAGGAATCCCTGTATCGACGCCATCGGCGACCGCAGATCGTGCGCTGCCGTGCCCAGGAACCGGTCCTTGAGGTCGTTCAGTTCCACAAGCTGCTGGTACAGCCGTCCCTTCTCGACGATCAGCGCCAACTGACCCGCAATCTGCATGAACACGTCGCTGTGCACGTGCTCGTACGTGCCAGACTGCATGCTCGAGAAGAACATGAACCCGATCGGCCGACCCATGACCACCAGAGGGCACGTCAGGCTCGAACGCATACCTTCCTCGACAATGAGCCGTGTCGACGCGGAGTCCGGATGGTCGCCTAGGTAGCCGACCAGGTCGTTCAGTATCCTTGGTTCGCCAGTGTCGATGATCCGTTGCAGGCTGCTCCCCTCGAGCGTCTGGGAGAAGCCGCCCACGATCTTCATGACAGGCGCCTCCGAGCGCGCCCAACGCGCGCGCACGACGCGCCCCTCCTGCTCGAGGAGCGAGAAGCCGATCCTGTCGTAGGGGATCACCTCACGGAACGCTTCGTAGACGTGGTCCAGAACATCGTCGAGGAGCAGGCCCGCGTTGGCGTGTTCGGTCACCTGACCAATGCGCCGCATCTCATCAAACCGACGCTCGAGCGTGCGGCCCAGCTCCGCGAGGTTGTTCCCTAAGCGACCGACGACATCGTCTTGTCCGGCAGGAATGTCCACGCGAAATCGTCCCTCGATCATCTCCTCGGTGGCTTGGGCGTACCTTCGAATCCTTTCGTTCGACCGCATCCCTCTATCCTCCTGCTACCGAGCGCCCGAGAGGCGCCTTTGGCCAAGTATAGCTGTCGCGCCATGCCTCGGGATGATGCCGTCTCGCCCACGAGACAGGCGCCACCAGTGCTCCAGGGCGCAGAGCATCACAGGCCAGCGGCCGTGGCCGGTCGCGTGAGAGCGGTCTGTCCTTGGATGGGCCCCTCGTCACGGTGGCCCGTCGCTGCCGACTGGTTCATTCCGGCATCGCAGCTAGCCGTGTCGCAGGCCGGAAACGCGCGGGCACATGGGGCGCGCTTCGCACGGGCGTCGACTGAACGCCGCCGAGACAACTGTCGCGTAACCGAGCCAGCGCGTTTGGATCGGGGAGTGCCAGCCGTCGCGGCGCCGCCTACCGACCTTCGTGCCCCGCCGCCTGCCACTCTCCCAGAACGCGGAACGTCTTGACGACCCGGTTCTCGGCGGGCGGGCGCCTGGCGAGGAACGCCTCAAGCGCCTCCGCGTCGGCGAAGCGGTAGATGCCGCCGAACTCGTTGCGGTCGAAGTCGCCGACGAACGTCTTGGCCTGGAAGCCGTCGATCGCGTCCCGCGTGTACGCCTCGCTGAGCTTGCCCACGCCGGCCGCCGCGTACTCCTCGGTCCACGCCTCATCCGGCTCGAATGACGTGACCATGATGTATCGGGTCACGTCTGAGTCGTCCGCGACTCCGACGCCCTTCGCGATGGCGCTGCCGCCCACCACGGCGGCGATCCCAGCCAATGCTCCCAGCAGCGACGCAAACAGAGTGCGACCGGACATGCGCTCCCTCCCAATTCATGAGCCGATGCGATGGTGGTCGGCGGCAGTCACGCGCCGTCGTGCGACGCCTGCCACGTCGACCAGTTCCCCGTGACGAACCGCAGTCGCGTGGACCCCTCCTCGAACACGAGCAGCCGCGTGGCGACCTTGTCCACGAAGAACCGATCGTGGCTCACGACGATGACCCCACCTGGGTAGTGCGCCAGCGCGCGTTCCATGACCTGCGAGCTCGTGAGGTCCAGGTGGTTCGTCGGCTCGTCGAGAATGATGAGCGGCGCGCCCGAGAGCAAGCACAGCGCCAGCGCCACGCGCGCCTGCTCCCCGCCCGAAAGCGTCCCGATCTGCTGACGCAGGTCCATCTCCGAGAACCGCATGAGCGACAGGAAGCGGTTGACCTGCTTGCGCGGCGCGCGATCGCCAAGGCCCGACGTGTTCACCACGTGCGTCACCGTGTCGTTCAGGTCGAGGCGGTCGCGCATGGCGTTGAAATAGGCGTAGGGGATGTCCCCGCGTCCCCATCGCACGTCGCCGGTGTCCGGCTCCGCGGCATCGGTGAGCAGGTTCAGCAGCGTGCTCTTCCCGCAACCGTTGGGGCCGACCACCGCCAGCCGCTCGCCACGATGCACCTCGAACCCGACGTCGGAGAACAGCGTCTGCCCGTCGTAGCCTTTGGACAGATTCTCGACGCGGCACAGGATCTCCGGCGCGCTCAGCCCGCGATAGATGCCGGTGAGTATGCGGTCTACGGGCCTTGGCTCGACGGAGCGCTTGATGTTCGCCAGCTTGCGCTTCATGTGGTCGCTGGGGTTGCGGCGAGCTTCCTCGCGGTCGCGGATCGCCTCGCTCTCGAAGGCGAGCAACTCCTGCTCGTACTGGAACTGCCGCTCGATGCGTTTCAGGCGTATGGGCTTCTCGCGGACGTATTGCGTGTATCCGCCGGCGTATTCGTGCAGGTGGAAGTTCTCGATCTCGACGACCCGCGTCACGACGGAGTCCAGGAAGTGGCGATCGTGCGAGACGACGATGAGCGCGCCGTTCAGCTTGACGAGCCACTGCTCCAGCCAAGCGAGTCCCTCGATGTCCAGGAAGTTCGTGGGTTCGTCCAGCAGGAGCAGGTCCGGGTCCTGGAGCAGGATCTTCGCGAGCGCGGCGCGGTTCTGCCATCCTCCCGACAACTGCTCCACGGGACGACGCGCGTGGACATCGCTGAATCCCAGCTTCGTGAGGACCGTCTCGATCTGGCTCTGGTACGTCCACCCGTCGATCCGCTCCATCTGTTCGAGCAGTTCGGACTGGCGCGCGATGAGCTTGTCGATGTCCTCGGCCTCGGCCATGGCGGCCTCGACTTCTCGAAGCTCCTTATCGACGGCGTGCACCTCTGGGAACAGGCCGTCCAGGATTTCGCGGATGGACATGCCGCCGCTGAGCGTCGAGAACTGCGAGAAATACCCCACGGTGGCGTCGGCCGTTACGTCGACCTCCCCGGAGTCCGGCTGCTCCTGGCCGAGGAGCATGCGGAAGATGGTCGTCTTGCCCGAGCCGTTCTTGCCGATCAGCCCGACGCGCTCGCCGGCCTGTAGACGGAAGGAGACGTCGCGTAGGACGCGGTTCGCGTCGTAGCTCTTCGACACGCTGTTTAGGCGTATTAGGCTCATGCCTGGGGACCCGTGGACCTACGTCTTCGTCGGGGCGCGACGGGCACATAGAACTACGCAGGGCTTGTTCCGTCAAGCCACCTTCACGCTGCCAGCCCGAGACGTGCTGTCTCGCAAAGGCGGCACGGCGACCTCCGCGCTATCGTTATGGAGATCGCGGCACAGATACTCAAACGGCCTGCCCTCGGCCATGTACCGCTACAGTTCTTGCTGGAGTGCCTTGCATGTCGATGGGCTCATCCCGTGGGACGATGCGACGCCTTCGCGCATACGCGCTTGTCTCCATCGTCCTCACGTTCGCTGCTCCCGCTGCCATCTACGGCGTGGGCCGCGAGAATCTGGTCAGCAACGGCGGGTTCGAAAGCGGCGACGCGGAGCCGTGGAGCGTGTACGGCGCGGCGTGGATGCGAGTGGTCAACACGGATACGCCGGAAGGCGATTGCGCACTCGAGGTGACGGCGTCAGAACAAGGCGCGAACCCGTGGGACGCTGCGCTTGTCCATCCGAATCTAGCCTTTGAGAAAGGCAAGCTGTACAGGCTGACGGCTCTCCTCAGATCGCCGGACGGCATGCGCATCACGTTCAAGCCATCGAGCGTGGGGCCGTTGTGGACGCCGTACGGAGACAGGACGTTCACGCTGACAGACGCGTGGCAGCGATACACCATCGTGACGCCTGTCATCCCCTTGGACGTCAGACCGGCCGAACTCCAATTCCACATCGCCTTCGATACCGGCACGCTCCTGATGGACGACATCGAATTCACCGCGCTGGCGGCGCCAATCGACGCCAGCGCGGGTTCCTTCGATGACGCGCGGCCGAGGCAGAAGGGTATCGCGTTCAGCAGTTGGATGTCGGGTGGGTATTCCACGCCCGCGGCTGACCAATCGCTCGCGGAGCTAGAATCGACCGGAGCGACCTGGACCAGCCTCCTTGTGGTCGGTTCCCAGGACACGATCTCCTCCACGGACATCTCGGCGCGCGACGACCTGACGACGACCGATGAAGACCTGGCGCACGCGATCGGTGAGGCCCATCGGTTGGGACTGCGTGTCATGCTGAAGCCGCACAT